>JAEYWA010000064.1 GCA_023431385.1 Bacillota bacterium
AGATATAAGCAGCATAGCAGCCTTTTCCTTACCAGTATACTCTGTTTTGGAACTGTTTCTAGTCAAGTTTTCCACCCCACAAAAATAATTGAATCAATTATTCATAATCATCTGTTAACCAGTTACGGAGTAACTGTGCAACGGCGTCTGGTTTTTGCTTTACAAATTTCTCCAACTGCTTTTTAACTTCGGATCTTTCCTCTATATCTATTTCAGGAAGAGGTTCTTGCTTCACATCCACATTGAATTTTGATGGAATAATAACATCTTCGCTACCTGCAAGTACAGGTTCAAGTTCCTTGTTCTTTGCTTTTCTAGGCAATGCCACAATTACCAGAGCAATCACCATTAATAATAAAATCAAAGGTAAGCCATAGGTCGAAAGTAAATTTTGAATAGTTTCTGCAGTAGTTGGAGTAGTCTCAACTGGTGCAGCTATTTTTAACTTTGTAACAGCCAGATTAGCAACAGGAATACCTGTTGCTTTACTTGCCAAATCCTTCACCTGAGCTATCAACTCATCTGTAAGCTTGGAATCATCGGGAACACGACTTCCATACAGCAAAGTAATGGCTGCAGTCGTCCTCTCGGGAATAACCTCTCCAAGCGATTTTTCACTTTGCTTTGAGGTTTCATTGTATGCGAAATTTTCTGTGACGTCTGATTTTTTGTAAGATTTTGAATCAGAAGAACCCATCGGGTATGAGGGAGTAGTACCGGGATTGGAATTGACCCCTGCAGCAGTATCTGTAGAATCTCCATTTTTTAGATCTTCCTTTAATTCCTGTCTGCTTACTATTGCTCCTGCATCCATACCATTTGGATTTGAAATTTCTTTTGAAGCTTGAGACAATGTATCAAAATCCAAGACTGGATTAACAACAACCTTAGCAGCGTCAAAACTGTCAAACTGGTCATTCAACACTTCTCTCACGTTTTTTTCCAGATCACTTTTTACTTTTTTCTTCATATCATATTGCGTAGAAGTCTTATCCATACCGGTTTCATCCTTCTCAATGTTGAGAGGATTACCATTTTGATCAACTACCGTGACATTCTCAGGATTTAATCCTTCTACACTGCTGGCTACAACCTTAACAATGCTCTCAGCTTGTTTCGGTGTTATGTCTCCAACTTTTGTAATAACAACTGAAGCTTTAGCTTCACTACTATTTGTTTCATCTATAAACAATGTTTTTTCAGGTCTTGTTAATGTAACACTTGCATCTTTAACATTTTCAAACAGCTTTAATTGTCTGGCAATATCAGATTCATCCAGTTGCTGCCAAATATGCTTTTTATCACTCTCAGTCGTGTTTATTTTTATACTGCTTAGTGCATCTGCAAATGTAAGACCATTCTTGGGATAACCAGCGGATACGAGCTCAAAATGTGCTGTGTCACTATCATTTACGTTAACTATTATACCTGACTTATCATCAGTCAATTTGTATGTAATCCCTTTTTCTGTGAGAATTTTTTGCATCTCTGCCACATCAGCAGGGTCAGCGTTATTGATTACTGTTGTGTATGAAGGTCTTGTCAATAGAAACAAACCCAATCCGACAGCAATGACCACAATACCTGATGTAATATAGATTCTGATTTTTTGTGACTTGTCCAAACCCTTCCAGAATTCCTGAATCGGCTTAAGTATCCGAGATAAAATTTCAGGCAAGACTACCACCTCGATTTATAGTATTTGTCTTTTGTGTAACCAGTTGTAAACTATATTTATGTAATTATATGTTTTTCAATATTAAGTAAACAAAATAAATAACCTAGTGTCATAAACCAGTTTTTTTGTAAACTAATATAAACTATATTTGCATTCTCATAATTTCTGAATATGCATCAAGTATTTTGTTTCGAACCTGCATTGTAAACTGCAAAGCAATACTTGCCTTCTCGCCTGCAATTAAAACTTCAGGTATATTATCGGTCTTGCCAAGGGCGAAGTCCTCTTTTAATTTGCTTGCTTCGTTTTCCAGATCAGTAACCTTCAAAAGAGCTGAATTAAGATACTCACCAAAACTTACCTCAGGAGTCTTACTCTCTTCATTTACACTCCTTAGTCCTACATTATCAGGTATTAACTGCTTAACTTCTGAGATACTGTTTATAGACATGCGAAACCTCCGAATTACTTACCAATTTCCAAAGCTTTTAAAGCCATAGACTTGGTAGCGTTTATTGAAGTAACATTAGCCTCATAGGATCTTGTAGCAGAAATCATATTTACCATTTCTGTAACAATGTCAACATTTGGCTTACTTACATATCCGTTTTCATCTGCCTCCGGGTGACCAGGATCATATTCCTTCCTAAATTCTGAAGAATCCTCGACTATTTTGCTTACTCTAACACCCTGACCATTGTCAAGTCTATTGCTTGCAGCCGAAAGCATAGAAGAAAACGAATCAGAACCTGTACGTTCTTCAAAAATTACTTCCCTTCTTCTATAGGGTGTGCCATCTTCAGTTCTGGTTGTATTAACATTCGCAATATTCTGGGATATTGTATCCATTCTAAGCCTTTGGGCTGTCAGTCCGGATGCACCAATATCAAGTGAAGTAAAAAAACCCATAATCAGCTCCTCCCTTCTTTTATTACGTTCTTTATCTTACTGTAGTTGCTGTTTACCATTTGAATAAGAGCATTGTATTTAATCTGGTTCTTTGCGAGATTTGCCATTTCACTATCTATGTCAACATTGTTTCCGTCAATTCTCATGCTTGAATCAGAGTTATCCTCAACAAGTGTCGCCTCAACCTTACTTACATCTCTGGTATTAATCTCAATATGTCTTTGATCGGAAACATTTCCTTCCAGACTGGTTCTACCCATGGAATTGTTGAGAAATTCTTCAAAAGCTATATCTTTTCGTTTATATTTAGGAGTGTCAACATTCGCCAAATTTTGAGAAATGACATCATTTCTCGCCCAAGATGCATGCAATGATTTTTCTAAAATACTACTTTTACCGTACAAATTTTGTATCACTATAAAAGCACCCCCACAAAAATATTACATAAACGAATATTATTAGATAAATTCTAGCATATTAATTTTAAAAAAACAATAAATATAGTTACAATATGGAGCAATATAGGACTAATTACTCAATCCAATTATTAACATTTATATT
>JAEYWA010000086.1 GCA_023431385.1 Bacillota bacterium
CGGTAATTCTGGCTGGAGTAGGGGCGATTTTGGTTGCGCCGTACAGATTTGACAGAGTTAAGGCCTGGCTGGACCCCTTTCAATACAAAATGGATGAGGGCTGGCAGATTGTAAATTCACTTCTGGCGATAGGTTCAGGTGGATTGTTTGGAAGAGGGCTTGGGCAGAGCATGCAAAAGTATCTTTACATACCTGAGCCGTATAATGATTACATTTTTGCGGTTCTGGCCGAGGAACTCGGATTTTTTGGATCAATGGTCGTTCTGCTTCTGTTTCTGGTATTTATCTGGAGGGGTATAAAGGTTGCTATGAATGCACCGGATGTATTTGGAAGCCTTATGGCTATAGGCATAACCTCTCTTATAGGCGTTCAGGCACTATTTAATGTCGCTGTTGTAACAAATTCAATACCCTCAACAGGTATATCTCTTCCGTTCTTTAGTGCAGGAGGTACATCACTGATTTTTCTGATGTTTGGTGTGGGTATTTTGCTTAATATATCGCGATATTCAAATTACGAACGGTTTTAAGGTAAAATATAACTATATTCCTGCAGAGCTTATATGCAGATGGGAGGTCTGGCAGTTGAAGGTATTAATAGCGGGTGGAGGGACAGGGGGACATATAAATCCCGGACTTGCAATAGCAAAGTATATTCTTAAAAAGAATCCCTCGGCGGAAATTACTTTTGTTGGAACAAAAAGAGGACTGGAAACAAAACTTGTACCGAGGGAAGGTTTTACTCTTGAGACAATAACCGTTAGAGGCTTCAGAAGGAAAATTTCCTTTGATACCATCCTTGCTGTAAAAGAATTGGCTCAAAGCTTTTTTCAAGCCTCAAGACTTCTCAATAAATTAAAGCCCGATGTTGTTATAGGTACCGGAGGATATATTTGCGGGCCTGTTTTATATGTAGCAGCAAAAAAAGGAATACCTACCCTTATACATGAGTCAAATGCTTTTCCCGGTGTTACCAACAGGCTTCTCGAAAAGCATGTTAACTACGTAGCAATCAGCTTTAAGGATGCTGAGAAATACTTTAAGAGTAAAGATAAGCTTGTCCATACAGGAAATCCTGTAAGGCAGGAGCTGCTATACACAAATCGGCAGGCTGTTTTAAAGCAGTTGGATATTGTAGACGGAAAGCCTCTCATAGTAGCTATGGGTGGGAGCAGGGGTGCCAGGAAAATTAATGAGACTATAGTACAAATGCTCAATACACATTTTAAAGGTGAGTTCAATCTGATTTTTTCAACAGGCGAAGCTCAGTTTAATGAAATAAATCTTTCAGTCTGTCCTGATGAACAATATAAAAAATATGTTAAGGTTGTGCCATACATATATGATGTGGCTCAGGTCTATACTGCCAGTGATTTAATGATTTGCCGCGCCGGAGCCATTACCATAAGCGAGCTGCAGACAATGGGGATACCTTCTATACTGATTCCGTCGCCGTATGTAACTGCCAATCATCAGGAGCACAACGCCCGCTCTCTGGAAAAGGACGGCGGCGCGGTGGTGATACTGGAAAATGAACTCAATGCTGATATTTTATATAGTAAGCTATGTGATTTGATAGCAAATAAGGATGTATTGCGTAGAATGTCAGCAGATGCAACAAAAAACCGTATCACAGACTCTGTAGAACAGATTTATGCACTGGTCGAAAAAATCATTAAGTAGTTGATGTTGTAAATATGGTATTAAAATATTACTCATGTAATCAAGTACATAAGTACTGGTACGCGAGAATAGCTTTTAATATAGTTTTGTACGGGAGTACGATTGATAACTAATTAATAAATGCTAATATTTCAAAAAATGCTAAGCAGCAAATAATTTTACATAAAGCCTAAAAATATTTAGATATTTTGTAGACATTTGATAAATAGATATGATATACTTGTGAACGGATAAAAAAACTTTTAAATTAGTCCAGAGAGGCTAGTAAGGTAAATAGTACATAGTACATTAGTACGAATGTACATGGGAAGTTGTGTCGTGTTTGGATGAAACCCAACCTTACTGCGCCTAGAGGCAGTGAGGTTTTTTTATTTAAATAATAATAGGGGGATTAATTCATGAAGTACTCAAGACCCGTAATCCAGGTTGAAGAAAAGGTTCCTTTTCTTAAGGCACTTCCACTTAGTTTTCAACATTTGTTCGCGATGTTCAGTGCGTCAGTTCTTGTTCCGTTCTTATTTAACAGTTATGCTAAAAATCATTATCTTGAAACACTAAAATTAACCGTTGAAAAACTTAATGCAGACCAGTTGGCACAGTACAACAGCATTCAGGTTATTGACCCGGCACTCGTTCTTTTACTAAACGGTATAGGTACTCTCCTTTACCTTATTATCTGTAAGGGAAAAGCACCGGCATTCCTCGGCTCCAGCTTTGCATTCCTGTCTCCGACAGCATCAATAGTTGCTAGCTCCAGTGCATATACAGATAATTTTTCTAAGGCACTTGGCGGTTATATAATCTGCGGTTTAGTATTTGTAATAGTTGCATTTATAATAGGAAAAGTAGGTACACACTGGTTGGACATTGTACTTCCCCCTGCCGCAATGGGACCTATAGTTGCACTTATAGGGCTTGAGTTATCAGGTACTGCTGCAGACATGGCGAAGCTTTTCCCTGATGTAGACGGTAATTTTGATACAAAGGGAATAATAATTGCTCTGGTAACACTAGGTATATTAATACTTGGTAATCTCTGTTTCAGAGGCTTCCTTTCAGTTATACCTATCTTGATTGCTGTAGTGGCTGGTTACGGTTTGTCAGCAGCAATGGGATATTTAGATACTTCGGTTATTGCTACAAAAAGCTGGTTTAACATTCCTGAATTTGTACTGCCCTCCTTTGATCCTAAAGCAATGTTAGTACTTGCACCAGCAGCACTTGTGGTTTTATCTGAGCATATAGGTCATCTGTTTGTTACAGGTAATATTGTAGGCAAGGATTTGACCAAGGACCCAGGTCTTCACAGATCTCTGATGGGTGACGGTATTTCGACAATGTTGTCTGGCTTCTGCGGCTCATGTCCTACAACCACCTATGGTGAAAACATGGGAGTAATGGCTATTACAAGAGTTTACAGCGTATGGGTAATAGGCGGCGCAGGTGTTATTTCAATAATTATAGCTTTCTTTGGTAAATTATCCGGTGTTATTTCAAGTATACCAGGACCTGTTATGGGTGGAGTAAGCTTACTGCTTTTCGGAACTATAGCTGCATCGGGTATCAGAATGATAGTTGAAGCAAAGATTGATTACAGCAAGGCAAAGAATCTTGTTCTTACTGCGTTGGTATTCGTCATAGGTATAAGCGGAATATCAATTAACCTTGGTAAGGATGTTCAACTCAAGGGTATGGTTCTTGCTACATTGGCAGGTATGGCATTAAGCTTGATCCTCTATCTTCTTGAGAAATTAAAGCTAACAAACGACACTGAAGAGGCATAACAGAATCAAAATAAAATTAAAACATAATTAAAATTCAATAAGTAAGTTCTCAGCTCCAGACAAATAAGTTTATGTGTCTGGAGCTTTTTTGTGTAACGAATACCACACGTTCTACGTGTGGTTCAGGAAAGCTTATAGCTTTGAGTGGAAAATAAAAAGCCTCCTTGTTAAAATAGTTGCAGGTTTGCCAACCGCAATTACAATAATAAGGAGGTATCCAAATGGATAGTGAAAGTTTAGCACACAGTAAATATAATT
>JAEYWA010000168.1 GCA_023431385.1 Bacillota bacterium
AAGTTTGAAGAATTGCTTTCAGCATATAATATAGGTATAAACTATGACAAAGTTAAGGAACTTGATGAACAAATGCATTTGCCTCAGGATGAATATTACATGTTTGCAGAACTGCAGAGTAACGATATAAACAAATCCTACAACAGTTCGCAAGGGTATATTTTCCTGCCTGATTCAAGAAGCATTTCAATATTGAAGAATGACAAGGAGTGGCTCAAGACCTATTCGCTGATTAAGACAACCGATAAAGCTCAGGCTTCCAGCATATTAAATCAGGGCTCAACCCAGTCAGGACCTTTTGATCTAGCTGTTGCTTCTGAAATTACAGGAGGCAGCAAGATGTTGGTATTTGGTAATGGAATATTCCTTACTGATTCCGCTTTGTCAAGCCAGTATTCAAGCTATTTTGCCGGAGGTGCAAGTTACTTCCTGAGTACAGTAGTGAATTGGATGCAGGATAAGGATGACCAGACAACAGTATCACCAAAATTAGTTACTGCTAAAACCCTTACAGTAACTGCAACTCAGGTAAAAGGAATATCAATTGTTTTAGTAGGGGTTCTGCCTGTTCTAATAATGGGATGTGGTTTCGTTGTTTGGTCAAGAAGGAGGCATTTATAAAATATGAAGTTATTTAGGAATGCTATAATTCTCGTTGTTGTATTGGGCCTTTTGGCGGGTGCATATTTTTACCTGAACAATAAAAATGCAGGCAAAGAGGATATATCAGAGGAGCCACCACAAGAGGATGAAATTCTGGTTATTTCTTCAGACAGAGATAAAATTAACTCTATTGAGTTCAATAACGAGAGCGGTAATTTCAAAGTTGTCAAAAAGGACAAGGACAACTGGGCCATTGAGCCTGCAATGGAATTCCCTTTAAGTAATCAAACTGTTGAAGCCGCTGCTTTAGATTTCTCATCGGTGGTTGCAAACAAAATCATTGAGGAGAAAGCCTCGGATTTGAGCAAATATGGTCTTGATAAGCCCAAGTCTTCACTTAAAGTCGGGCTATCCGACGGAACCTTCAAAGAAATTGAGGTTGGAGCTGTGACTCCTACCAGTGACGGAATTTACGTTAAGAACAAGGGTGAAGACAAGGTCTATGTTGTAGGCATGTATTATGAGAGTAAATTTAACTACAGCAGGGGTTATTTCGCAGTGAAGGATATCCTTCCTGTTGAGGCTACCACTATTAAAAAGGTCTCTTATGAAAAGAATGGTGATCTGCAGTTTGCTCTTGATATAAAATCCGAAACAGATGTTGATATTACTGGACCAATTAAGGAAAAAGCCGAGACTTCGGAAGTTGCCAAAATAACGGCTGCAGTAGTCCAATTGGCTGTAAAGGATATTGTTGACGAAAATCCTGATTTGGCAAAGTACGGTCTTGACAAGCCTGCATTTGCTATAGAGTATGCTGATGATAAAATGTCTAAAAAGGTTTTATTTGGTAAAGAACTTGAAAAAAGTAAAACAGCATATGCTAAATATCCTGATGGAAAGAGCGTATTTACTGTTGATATTTCTCCTTTAAATTTTCTTGATATGAAGTATAGTAATCTTGTAAGCACCTTTGTTTTCCTGCCCAATATAGCTGATGTTAACAAAGTTGAGCTTACAATTGACGGTAAGACTATTGTATCTGAAATAAATACAGTTAAAGGCGACTCAGATAAGGATACCTTCAAGGTTGACGGAAAAGATGCCAATATGAAGAATGAAAAAGACAATTCACTTTTCAGAGCTTTCTATTCTGCAATGATAGGTATAACCATGAACAAGTATGAACCGGGGCTTAACCCTTCGGGAACTCCTGAGGTCACAATAAAGTATTACATGAAGCCCGATTCAAAGCCTGTAACAATAGAGTATATACCTAAGGATGAGCATTACTACTATGCAATAAAGGATGGAGTATATACAAACAGAATAGTCTTAAAATCTAAACTTGATGAACCAGAAGGAATAAGAGAGACTTATAAGACTTTAAAAGCAGCAATTGATAAGGAAGCTGGTAAGTAATCCAATGGCCGGTAAACGATATATTTGCATCAAACCAGTTTCGGCCTGTAATCGAATTAAATTAAAAGTAATGTGATGGGCAACTCCCTCATAGAATTATACAGAGGATTATCCTCTGGAACAATTGGTTCCAAATATTCTATGTTGGGAGTTGCTTTTTTTGATAAAGGGAGAATTCAGCAATACTCTAAAAGTTGCGTTTTTGTATATGGCAACAATAATAGGAGCGGGTTTTGCATCCGGGCAGGAGATTATCCAATTTTTTTCAATGTATTATGCGGGGGGATTTTTTGGTATCTTTTTAGCTGGTCTATTATTCTCAATTGTAGGATATGTAGTCCTAAACAAGGTATTTTCGGAAAGAATAAGCAGCTACGATGAGTTTCTGTTTCCGATGACAGGGTATTTTCTCGGGAGAATCATGGAATTCATAGTGATGCTATTTATGACCTGTATAATGTGTGTTATGATAGCAGGCTTGGGAAATGTGGTGGCTGAACTGACAGGACTTGATTACAGGTATTCCGTTGCAATTAGTGCTTTGGCAACATTGATAGCTGTAATGACTAATATCAAAGGCATAGTTACAATAAGTACCTTTTTATCTCCTCTGCTGATAGCAGGAATAATTTTTATAGGCTTTTATATCCTCGCTTCAAAGGACACCTCTGTTTTCAGTATTTCCGGAAAGCTGAGAATGTTTACACACAACTGGGTATTTTCGGCTATTTTATACGTCAGCTATAATACAATACTTTCAACCGTTCTGATGACCAGAATGCTGCCTTACCTTAAATCAAACAGAGTCAGTAAATGGGGAGGAATCCTTGGAGGGGGAATGTTGTGTTTTACTGCACTAATATTAAATTCGGCACTCTATTTCTTTTATCCACATTCAATAGTATCTGAAATACCTGTACTTGGAATTATTCAAAATAACAGCAAGCTTCTGGGTAATATCTACAGTGTTATTCTAATACTGGCCATGTTTACCTCTGCAGTAACCTCAGGTTATTGTTTGAGTGAAAGGATCAGCTCTAAGCTTAAAATTAATTATAAACTGATTGCAGCCGTACTTTGTGCGGTGGTAATACCTACTTCATCTCTGGGATTTTCAAGCCTCATTGCTACCTTATATCCCATATTCGGATACCTTGGACTATTCCTGCTGTTTATGATACTATTCAATTTTATTAAGGGCCGTTTTTCAAAACCCCAATTTCAGACAAATACAAAGATGCGAAACAAGGCAGGCTAGAGGAAATGAATACCTCGTTTAAATATGTTGGTTGAATATAGACACCAAGCATATCTCCCGCCTTGATAGACTCATAAATAGTTATTTGATATAATGTTACTAATTGTTATGGAGAAAGATACTATAGCGGAATATACAAAAGAAAACCAGAGGTGAAATTGCAAGTATGACTTCCCAACCAGAAATTAAAGTTCTTAAAACTAAAAAAAAGTCCAACTCAGTTTCGGGTGTTATAACGTTCTTTTTGCTGGTTATAGCCATCTTGATTATGGCTTTTTCGGTATACCTCAAGTCTATCGGTTATGATTTCAAAAATTTCAGTATAAATGGTTCAATTGAATATGCTAAGACAAATTCCCGGAATTCAATCAACACATCGGCTTCAGATATTTCATTCTCCCAGGATGGAAGCGTAGACTGCAAGGTCTACAGGGGAAACATAGTAATCCTGTCACGGGATGGAGTAAAGTGGTTTGATAAAAAGGGAAAACTTTTGCAGGAGAAAGCACTTACCTTATCAAGACCAGTCTTGAGAAACTCTAAGAAGTATATGGCCATCATAGATATTTCTGGCAGAGATATTTATTTCTTTAAGGACCAGACCCAGCTATGGACACGAAAGCTCGATAATCAAATTATCAATGCTGAGGTTAGCGAAGAGGGGTACACAACAGTTATAACTCAGTCAAAGGAATTTAAATCAGCTGTATTGGTGATTGATGTGAACGGTGTCGACAAATATAAGAAGTTTTGCGCGGAGGATATAGTCCTAAGTGCGAAGTCTTTAAATGACGGTGACGATGTACTTATAAATCAGGTAGTTACAAAAGGTATCAAAGCCGGTACACAATTTGAATTTAATAATATATATGAAGAAAAGTCCTTTGCTGCTCTTGGTATCGAGGAAAATGTTTTTCCGGTACTCCAGTCAATGGGAGAGAACACTGCGGCAATAGGCCAGAACCTTGTACTGCTAATGGACAAGCAGGGTAAGGAGCTTTGGAGAAAAACTGCTGAAGCCGTATATTGTGTTGCTCCAAACAGTGGCAAATACTTAATTATGGCAGGGAAATTCAGTGATTCTGCCGGAGCGGTCAGTCAAAGGGTAGTGGTGTTAAACTCAAAGGGAGAAGAAGTTTACAGCTTTGATCAGCCTGAAAATATAAGCGGTATAAGTCAATACGGGGACAAGCTTGCCTTAAGGACCCAGAGAAGTATATACCTTTATTCATTACATGGGAAAAAGCTTGGGCATTACATTGCGCGGAACGAGATTAAGGATGCATATTTGACAGGTGATAACGAAGCAATTGTTATAACCGGAGGTAATATATCTCTGGTAGAAATAAAGTAAAGGTGAAAGGGCTGCGAATGAATTGGACGGACATTAGTGTGCTGGTTATTATTGCTATATTTACAATAATAGGTGTAAGAAACGGTTTCTTATATTCTGTTTTCAGGTTGCTTTCCTACATATTGTCGATAATATTTGCAATAAAGTTTTATCCTGTACTATCAGCTATGCTGCAAAAAACTATAATTTACTCCAACATAAAAACAGCTGTTATCAATGGAATAACAAAACAGCAGGCAGCCGACGGGATATCCCTTCAGGAGCGGACAGCCAAGTCTATTGTAGAAGGTTTGAAGCTACCTGGTTTCTTAAAGGATGCAATACTTAGAAATGTGGGAGAAAAAGACATTTTCGGTGTTCAGAAAATAACAGATGCAATAAGCTCAGAGGTAGCTACTCTTGTAATTAACATTCTGAGTATGATATTGATTTATGTTATTATCAGGTTCGGCCTTATCTTCGTCAAAGTAATAATAAAGGCTATTGCAAGAATTCCGGTATTCAAACAGTTGGATAAGGCTGGGGGTTTGGTTTTAGGTGCCATAGAGGGTATTTTTATTGTTTATATAATATGTGCTCTTCTTGTGTTGTTCAGTGCCTTTCCTAAATTTTCAAAGACAATAGATTCTGTTCAGAAGTCTCAAATTGCATGTTACTTCTATCAAAATAATTTTATCATGAGTTTTTTATCGAACGAGGAAGATAAGCTTAAGGCGGAGGAACTTAATCGTAAAATCAATTAGCAGTTAATGTTTTCACTCCTCACCATGAATTTGTTTCATGTTTTTTATCCACTTGGTCAATCAAGCTGGACACATCTTACTCATAAGTGTAAAATAAGGTTAAATCAGGCTGGGACAGCATTATCCCGGCTATTATTTTAAGCGCACATTGCCAATTAGCCTCCTTTATTCGCCTTATAGCGATAGAGGAGTGAGCAATATTTCATAACTAGTATGTGGCCGCTATGTCGGCTCAAAGCCACTAAAGTGGCTTAGGAGGTTAATATGAGAAGTGATATCGTAAAAAAGGGAATTGAAAGAGCTCCTCACAGAGCACTCTTCAAAGCGATGGGTTACACTGATGAAGAGCTTGAGAGACCATTAATAGGAGTTGTTAACTCACAAAATGAAATTGTACCTGGACATATTCACCTTGATAAAATAACTGAAGCTGTTAAAGCAGGCATCAGAATGGCAGGAGGAACACCAATAGAATTTGGTGCCATAGGTGTTTGTGACGGTATAGCCATGGGACATACAGGAATGAAGTATTCACTTGCTACCAGAGAACTTATAGCTGATTCCTGCGAAGCAATGGGAAAGGCGCATAGCTTTGATGGAATGGTATTCATACCAAACTGTGATAAAATTGTTCCTGGAATGCTGATGGCGGCAGCCAGAATCAATGTGCCTTCAATTGTTATCAGTGGAGGGCCCATGCTTTCTCTGAACAAGGAAGGAAAGCAGCTGGACCTCAATACCATGTTTGAAGCAGTAGGTGCTTTCAAGGCAGGAAAGATAACCAAGGAAGAAGTAGATGATTTTGAGAACAGTGCTTGTCCTGGTTGCGGTTCCTGCTCCGGCATGTTTACAGCAAACTCTATGAACTGTCTTACAGAGGTTCTGGGACTGGGTTTGACCGGCAACGGTACTATTCCCGCAGTATACGCTGAGAGAATAAGAATTGCCAAACATGCCGGTATGAAGGTTATGGAGCTGGTAGAAAAAGATATCAAGCCCTCCGACATTTTAACGGAAAGGGCCTTTGAAAATGCATTGACTGTCGATATGGCTCTGGGCTGTTCAACCAACTCAGTGCTTCACCTGCCGGCAATAGCCAACGAAATAGGCTTACAGATAAATCTGGATATCATAAATGAAATCAGCTCAAAAACACCGAACCTGTGCAAGCTGGCGCCGGCTGGGAACTACCACATACAGGACCTTTATGCTGCGGGTGGAGTTCAGGCCGTAATGAAAGAACTATCCCGGAAGGACTTGCTGCATCTGGACTTAATAACTGCCACAGGTAAAACTGTTGGAGAAAATATCGAAAACGCAAAGGTAAAAGATTATAACGTTATAAAAAGTATAGAGGCTCCCTACAGCCTAACGGGCGGAATAGCTGTACTCAGAGGAAATATAGCACCTGACGGAGCTGTGGTAAAGAAATCGGCAGTGGCTGATTCAATGCTGGTGCATAAAGGCCCTGCCAGAGTGTTTGACAGTGAGGATGAAGCTATCAAATCTATTTATGAGGGTAAAATCGTCAAGGGCGATGTTGTGATAATCCGCTATGAAGGACCTAAGGGCGGCCCTGGAATGAGAGAGATGCTTGGGCCTACCTCGGCTATAGCCGGAATGGGTCTGGACAGCTCCGTGGCCCTTATTACTGACGGCAGATTTTCCGGTGCCTCAAGAGGAGCGTCCATAGGGCATGTATCACCGGAGGCGATGGAAGGCGGGCCGATTGCCCTCATTCAAGAGGGAGACATTGTTAATATCAATATACCGGAAGGTCGTCTCAACATAGAATGCAGCCAGGAGGAGCTGGACAGAAGAAAAACTCTGTGGAGTGCACCAACGCCAAAGATAACAAGCGGATATCTTGGTAGATATTCAAGACTGGTGACATCGGCAAGTACCGGAGCAGTACTTAAATAGTGTAGAGCTAAAGGTTAATAGTGAAATGTTTTGGAAACCCGACTGCGTCGGCTTGAATTAATTAAATGCAGTGAAGAGTGAATTTCACTCTTCATTATTCACTTTTAGTGACGATGGCAGTAAAATGTTGACATTTTAAAAGGAGTGGCAGTTTTGCAATTTCACTGTTTGATTCTGTAATAGAAGGAGTGGTTGAATGAAAATACTGGGCGCTGACGTTATTATTGAGTGCTTAAAGGAACAGGGAGTCGATACTGTATTTGGTTACCCGGGCGGTCAAGCTATAGTTATATATGATGCCTTGTACAGGGCAAGAAATGAGATAAAGCATATACTTACCTCCCATGAGCAGGGAGCCTCCCATGCAGCCGACGGTTATGCCAGAGCTACAGGCAAGGTTGGTGTGTGCATAGCAACCTCGGGACCGGGTGCAACAAACCTGGTAACAGGCATAGCTACAGCGTACATGGATTCTGTACCGATGGTTGCCATAACAGGTCAGGTACCAACCAACCTACTGGGTAAGGACTCCTTTCAGGAGGTGGATATCACAGGCATAACAATGCCAATAACAAAGCATAATTTTATAGTAAAGGATGTTACAAAACTGGCCGATACCATTCGGAAAGCCTTTGCCATAGCTAGAGAAGGCAGGCCGGGTCCTGTTCTGGTGGACGTCTGTAAGGATGTTACTGCGGCCCAGGTGGAATATACCCCAAGGGTTCCTGATAAGAAGGACTATGTTTCAAATAAATATCATGACATAAGCAGTAAAGAATTTGAAGCCGCCGTCGCAGCAATTAACAGGGCTACAAAGCCTGTTATTATAGCCGGAGCAGGTGTGGGAATAGCAGGGGCGGAAGAAGAGGTACAAAGGCTGTCCGAGCTTGCAAGCATTCCCGTAAGCACTTCTCTGATGGGGATGGGGACCTTCCCGGGAACTCATGAACTATTTCTTGGAATGGTGGGGATGCATGGAACAAAAAGCTCAAACTATGCTGTACATAACTGCGATCTTTTGATTGCCATTGGAAATCGCTTCAGTGACAGAATAGTGAGTAAGGTAAGTAGCTTTGCACCTGGCGCTGAAATAATGCACATTGATGTAGACTCTGCCGAAGTCGGCAAAAATATAAATGTTAACTATCCTCTGGTAGGTAATATAAAGCAGATTCTTCAAACTTTGATAAAAGATGTAGAAGTTAGGAAGGATACTGAATGGATATCCAGGATAAAAGATTGGAAGGATAAATATCCTTTAAAATATAGCTGGTCGGATGAATATCTTCGCCCTCAGTACATTGTTGAAAGATTGTATGAACTTACTGCCGGCGATGCCATCATAACCACCGAAGTAGGTCAACACCAGATGTGGGCGGCCCAGTATTACAAGTATACGAGATTCAGACAGTTTGTTTCCTCAGGAGGGTTGGGAACAATGGGCTATGGACTGGGGGCCTGTATAGGAGCACAGTTGGGCAGACCTGATAAAAAGGTAATCAATATCGCCGGCGACGGGAGTTTCAGAATGAACCTGAACGAACTGGCCACTGCGGTAGAGTACAAACTTCCTATAATCATAGCTCTCTTCAACAACAGGGCTCTCGGAATGGTAAGGCAGTGGCAGGAGCTGTTTTTTGACAGCAGGTTCAGCCAGACCTCCATTGACAGGGGAACCAACTTTAAAGCACTGGCTGAAGCGTTCGGGGCAAAGGGCATAAATGTGACGCACCCGGATCAAGTTGATGGGGCAATCAGAACAGCACTTGCCGAAACAGATACACCAGTACTGATCAATTTTGAAATCGATAAGGATGACAAGGTATTTCCTATTGTGCCTCCGGGTGCAGGGATTAACGAGGTTGTAGACTGCTAAGTAATTCCATAAGTATGATTGAGGATTTAGCTTGACTATAAATCGTAAAAAAGGGGCTGTCGCACTAAAATAAAAAGTGCGAGGCTCCTTTTTCATGCAGTAAACAAATTCTAAACACGAAAATGTCGAGATTGAATGAAAAATCTGACCCGTTTTTCAAATAATTTTATTTTGCGGTTGTTGTACATTGTAAACCAATAGTAACCGACAGTATATAACCATCAGATAAGAAATGCGGGCTGGAAAATAAAGGGGAACAGAGTAGGTTCTTTTCTGGTGATATAATAGGATTTTTTGATAATGGATTATCAGTTCACTAAGGCCCGACCCCAATTCTTATATCGCTGCGTGTAAAAAAATAACAGACCGATAATCACTGAATAATTTGTCGAATAATACAGAATAGATATGTCGAATCATATAGAATTTGGTAGAAGTTTGTTGTTTTATATGTTATGATAATTCTGTCAATAGTAATACGAGATGGTTTCTAAAAAAATCAGCTAAGTGAAGCACTGTGAAAAACTTTCAAATAACTAAAGAGAGGGATTGGTTCTATGGGAAAAAGATTTACCGGGATAAAGGGAAAAATATTAATTTCGACAATGGTTGTACTTTTGATAACTATGTTTTCTTTGAGCGGTATTGTAATTTATATTTTTAATATGAAATCCTATAGTGATTATTATAGCAATTCCACAGAACAAATGAATATTGTATCTCAGGCTATTAATATTTTTTATCAGCAAATAGATAAGAATATTGATATGTTGGCTTCCAATCCAGTAATTAAGAAGGTTGACGGTAGCATCACTACATACAGGGATACTACCGAAGAAACACCAATGCATCCCTCCGCCAATGAAGGGATAGAACAGGAAATCTACAAAATTTTTGAGCAATATGCAGCTAGTCACGAAGGTACCAGTTATGTGTACTTAGGAACTAAAGATGGAGGATATATACAATGGCCAGAAGAGACAACAATGGCAGGATTTGACCCGACCAAGAGGCCTTGGTATAATCAGGCAATGAGTAAGAATGGAGCTATAATCAGGACAGAACCATATGAGTACAAATCACAGTTGCTTACAAGTAATGCACGCACGATTACTGATGAGAACGGTAATGTCTTAGGGGCAATTGGAATTGATGTTCAGCAATCCGAAATTAGTAATATGCTCAAAGGCATGAAAACCGGTGAGACAGGTTATACAATGATTGTACATAGTAATGGTTTAATCATAGCAGATGGTAATAATGAGAACAATAATTTTAAGAAAATTGATGATATTAATATAGAAGGATTAGATAGGCTTCTGGGTGATGAATTATCTCCTTTTGCAGTAACAGATAACAAGGTTAAGTATATAGTGAATCCGTATAAAGTTCAGGGGACTGATTGGATTCTGGCTTCGTTTATGGCAAAAGAGGAATTGGAGTTGGGAGCTAGAAAAATAATAAACTTTGTTGCGGTTTCTGCCGTTATCATATTAATAATAGCTTTCGTTCTTTTAAGCTATGTCGCAGGAAGTATTACGAAACCGATACTAGCAGTTACTAAGAAAGTGCAAGATTTTGCAGATTTGGATTTTTCAGCTGATAGTAAATCGGATGTTGAAAAATATATGAATGGAAAAGATGAAGTTGGAAATATGGTTAGAGCATTAAAGGTTATGAGAGATAATGTGGCTAATTTTATATTCAATACATCAGAAGCCGCGGAGCAGGTAGCAGCTTCATCAGAAGAGTTAACTGCTACTTCCTTACAAGCAGCAACTGCATCAGAAGAAATAGCAACAACTATTGAGGAAATCGCAAGGGGAGCTGGAGACCAAGCGAAAGACACGGAAACGACTGCTATTAATGTAGAAGAAATGGGTAAGTTACTGGAACAGGATTTACAGTATCTTGAAGAATTAAATACTGCTGCGGTTCAGATTGAAAAACAAAAAGAAGAAGGGTTTTCTATTATTAAAGATCTGATCAATAAAACAAAGAAAAATAATGATGCCGCTAATAATGTCTATCGGATCATTTTAAGCAACAATGAGAGCACAGAAAAAATTGATATCGCAAGCTCAATGATTCAAGACATAGCAGATCAGACAAATCTCTTATCGCTAAATGCTGCTATCGAAGCCGCAAGAGCCGGTAATGTTGGCAAAGGCTTTGCAGTAGTTGCAGATGAAATACGAAAGTTAGCCGACCAATCGAATAAATTTACAAAAGACATAAAAACAGTAATCAATGAATTAAAAGATAAATCCCAAAATGCTGTTGATTTAATGCAACTATCAAAGGAGATTGTAACTGAACAAACGATGAGTGTAGAAGCTACGGAAGCAAAATTTGAAGGTATCGCAGAGGCGATAGACATAATAAAAAACATAATAGATAAACTTAATCATTCTGCTGACCTCATGGCAGGTAATAAAAGAAAAGTTGTAGAACTGACTCAGAATTTAGCTGCAATTTCTGAGGAGAATGCAGCAGGTACGGAGGAAGCTTCTGCTGCGACGGAAGAGCAGGCTGCCACGATTAATGAAATTTCAAAATCGGGAGAGAGTTTGGCCATAATAGCAGAGGAATTAAGAGTGTTAATTGAGAAATTTAAGATATAAAAACAGGTTGTAAAATTCATTTATCAGCGGTTTGGACAGTCGATCACGATCTTTAAACCTATTATCCGGGGTCAACGAAGAAAACTGTTTCTCAAAATGGAACAGCTTGTCAAAAACAATGATTCTTGACTTAAATGGATTATCCTGACTTAATTATTGACACATAATGCTGGTCCGATGCAGGCAAAAAAGACCGAGAAAATCTATGAAGGGAGAAAAATAGCCTTAAACAAGCTTACTTTGGGATGAAAAAGGGGCCACGCTCAGCTAATTTAATAGCTAATGCGACAGCCCCTTCTACATGCTCTCTTTACCATTTAAGAATATCGCTAAGCTTGAACTTTGAGTCAGTATCCAACGTCACGGTATAACACCAGCTGTATTTATTGTTAACATAGTCTTTACCTGAGTACTTAACCCCTATTTCCTCCAAAACATAAACCCTGTAGGTACTAGAATCATTTACTTGTTCAATGGCGTAGATCTCATAATTTACGAGCTTTTCCCTGGTGTTTTTCTTGTAAAGGCTTGAAACTAGCTTTTTCTGAGAATTATAAAGACTACTACCCTTAAGAAGGTAAGGTTCTACCGATGTAAATTTATTATTATTGATAGCTGTAATAATATTTAGTTCATAGAGGTTGATTGTGTTTTCAATCTCCTTGACCGTTGAGTTACTTATATCCCAGAGCAATTTTGGTTTATGATTTACTAGCGTTTTATCGAAAGCATTCCAGAAAGCACCGTTTGTATCAATAATGCTGTTGATCTGTCCATAAGGGATTTCGAATTCTGGAAAGCCTGCTGCATAAGATGCGATTTCATAAGGGTAATAATATATTTTCAGTGAATCACTGCCGAGGATAAAGGGATGATCTTTAGATACTGTAACATTTGTATCAAAATATGCCAGACCACCTGAAATAGCCCCAATCCTGTCATCCAGAAGTATTTGATTTTTAACTAGAGAAGTAAGCTTATCTGTATAATTGCTACCAGGTTTGAATAAATCCTTCAGTTGGTAAAATACTCCTGTCTTTAGGTCGATATATAAATAATTCTGTGAGGGCATTCCGTGGGCGGCACCTACGGGATACCAATACCCGCTTTTGTTAATAATCAGTAAATCCTTGTTTACAAATGTTGAAAAGTTACGGGTAAGCTCCTCAAGATATTCTTCATCAGTAGAGGTTTCAGAGCCAGTGTTGTTCAAAAATTCAGCTTTCAGCTTACCATTTATACTGTTCTGTACAGTAGTATTTTCCATTCCTGATAATTCTGGATACTCAATAAAGGTAAAATAGTCAGGACGGAAGGCGACTTTTTTTACTTTTATTTCATCTTTAAGAGAAATAGAGTTATCCTTCTGCCAGATTACATCTCCATTTTCCTTCAGATATGTCAGACCACCGTCCAGTTTGGCCTGCAGCACATTCCCAATGAATTTCATCTCACCTATACCTTGAAGCTTTGAAAATTTATCCACTATATTACCCGTTTTATCAATAAAAAAGGTGGAGGTGCTGTCGCAGGCTGTAGCATAGCCATTTTGAAATTCATCGATTCTGTAATAATTGAAATCGGTAAGCTGTTCCCCCTTACCGTTAAACAGGGCTTTAAGTTGATAATAGCTGGAATAAGGGATATCTGTATAATTACTAACTGCATATAGGCCTGAGCCCACATAATTTATACCTGAGTATTCAGGCTTTATAATAAAATTACCTTTTTTATCTATCAGACCGTATCTGTTGGCTAATTCATCAGACTCAATTTCAACAACGGCATTACCGTCCTTAAATGGGCCAGCTGTGTAAAATAAGGGCTGAATGGCTATAGTACCATTATAAAACTTATATCCAGTCTTCTTGATCTTCTCATCATAATAGGAAGTGAGTCCCTCAGAACTGTTGTATGTATTATAGCACTTAAGTTCTTCAACTACCTTATTTGATTTATTGATAACAGAAAATTTACCGGCGGTGACTTCAACTACAGCCCTACCGTTTTCGAAATTGCTTACGCTGAAGTACTTTGCGGGTATAACAACTTTACCCTTCAAGTCCATAAATCCATAGTGTAATTTGTTATCATAAAAACTCAGCATTCCATCCTGATAACTAATTACTCTGAATTTAGTCTCGAATAAAACTTTACCCGATGAATCAACCACAATCGAGCCCTCATTAGCACCGCGTAGAATTGCTAAACCATTACTGAACTCCGGAATATATGAAGAAAACGGCCCCGCGGTGACTTTACCCGATTTATTTATAAAACTGACTTTACAAACGTCATATAGAGAATTACCGTCTGCAACAATAGCTACACCTTTTTCATTGAATTCCCCAGCGAAAGCGTAATAAGGTTTTATGAAAAAGGTTCCGTTCTGATCTATATAACCCCATTTATCTCCCGATGAGGTTAAAACGGATGCAGGATAAAGAACATTTTCCTCCGCAGAAGCCGTGATACTGTGGAATGATACAGACAGGAATAATATAAATACAGATAACAATATAGACAAAGCAGTCTTAATTTTCATTAGTTAACCCCTTTCACAACAATGAATATAAAGTATTTTAGATAAAAATACTTTATAAATGTATTATACAAAAGAATGATTAAGAAAAAGTGTCAGTCTTGTAATACTTTCCTTAAACTTCTGAAATCCGACTACCTATTCTCAAGCCCTATCATCCAACAGCCAATATCAACATCCAACATAAGACTTCAAACGTCTTACATCTAACTTCTAACTTCTGACTTCCAACTTCTTACTTCCAACCTCCAAAAAAAACATATGCTTGACTTTTTATCTCGTATATGTTAAATTAGTTATTGCTCGTTGTGTAAGTCTTTTTTTTTATGTCTAAAAAATAAATAATATAAATGACTTATATGGTGAAATACACATTAAGCGGCTGGAGGTGTTATTGATGAGAGTTAAAATTACACTCGCATGTACTGATTGCAAACAACGTAATTATTCTAACATGAAGAATAAGAAGAATGACCCGGATAGACTTGAATTAAAGAAATTTTGTAAATTCTGTCACAAGCACACAGTCCATAAGGAAACTAAATAATTAATACAGTTAAAGCTGTTTCATTTTGGTTTCCTTAGGAGACTAAATCGAGACTAACTTACTGGATACTTATTAGTCTCTTTGGAATTTCAAATGTTATACTTTAAATTCCAAGAGTATCCCTTGGAGGACTATTATCCTGGAAATCGGGTGGCAATGTTTATTGAATCTTATGTTTGGATATAATCTTGCATGTGATTCATATTATAGGAATTGTGTCAACAATTACTGTATAACTGCCAATTGATATTTTAAAATATTATTATTGGGATGTGATTATAATGGCTGAAAACGAGGTTAAAAAGGTATCTCGGTTTAAGAGAACCGGCCAGAATATGGCAAGGCTATTTAGAGAAATAAGAGCCGAATTAAAAAAGGTTATATGGCCTAATAGGACTCAGCTAATAAACAATACCGTAACAGTACTTATTTTCTGCCTGGTTGTTGGCATAATAATATGGGCTGCAGATTTCGGTTTGACAGCGTTAGCTGATGTTGTATTTGTAAGATAGTATGCAAAGTCTTTTAAATATGAAATTCTGATTGGGCTGATTAAAGCCCAATTAAGGTATTTATCGGGCTAAAAGAATTAAAGGGAGGACATGAGGCTCTGAATTGGTGGGCCTGTTTTTGATATGTCTGAAGACGCTAAGTGGTATGTAGTCCATACCTATTCCGGGTATGAGAACAAGGTTAAGGCTAATCTTGAAAAGATAGTGGAAAATAGAGGTATGCAGGATTATATAGTCGATATCGTTGTTCCCATGGAGGAACAGATTGAGATTAAGGACGGCAAGAAGAAGGCGACGCTCAAGAAGGTTTTTCCCGGTTATGTGCTTGTCAAGATGATAATGTCGGACGAATCCTGGTATATTGTCAGAAACACCAGAGGAGTTACCGGTTTTGTAGGTCCGGGATCCAAGCCGGTGCCATTGTCTGATGAAGAAGTAAAAGCAATGGGTGTTGAAGAATTTGCACCTGATATTGATTATGATGTCAACGACAATGTTAGAGTTACTTCAGGTCCTCTTGAAAACTTTATCGGTATTGTTGAAGAGATTAATCTTGAAAAGAAGAAGGTCCGTGTTTCTGTTTCAATGTTTGGCAGAGAAACTCCTGTTGAATTGGAATTGACACAAATTACAAAAATTTAGGCCATAAGGCAGATAGAAAACAAATTGTTTTCTGTCCTTTTAATAAATAATTATAAGCAATACCGCAGCGAGTGCAGATGCATTCGCAGAAAATTGGGAGGTGGAATTAATGGCAAAGAAAATTGCAGGTTACGTAAAACTTCAGATTCCTGCGGGGAAAGCAACTCCGGCTCCACCGGTTGGACCAGCTTTAGGACAGCACGGCGTTAACATTAT
>JAEYWA010000199.1 GCA_023431385.1 Bacillota bacterium
AGTTCGTCGCTGACGCGATAGCTTACTTGGAGAGATGGTCGAGTTGGTTTAAGGCACCGGTCTTGAAAACCGGCGTAGGTGTGAGCCTACCGTGAGTTCGAATCTCACTCTCTCCGCCAAATGAATAAAAGCTGACTCTTTACGAGTCAGCTTATAATAAATGGAGAAGTACCCAAGCAGGTCGAAGGGGACGGTTTGCTAAACCGTTAGTAGGAGTAATCCTAGCCGGGGTTCGAATCCCCGCTTCTCCGCCACAATTTGTCCGAAAACCCTTGATAATCAAGGGTTTTCGGCGTTTTTTAAGGAAAAAGACGCTGTATTTGAAGCTTCAAGATTAGCGTCTTTTTTTGCACTAAGGTAGAGTAATTTACAATACTCAATTTAATGCGATATAATGTTAAATAATGGTTGAAAGGTCTTTAAAATTGAGTATTATGAAAAATAATCAATTAGTTAAAATTCAGGAGATAGTAGGTTCGATTTCTGAAGGACAATTGATAAATGTAGATTGTTATATTGCTGAGAGCATCGGAATTTTCATGCCCGTCTCAGGACCATGTTATTATGCTGTTTCACCAGCACATACACACCCATCTTATATGTTTATTTTCATGTTTGATGATGTTACACAAATTATTATAAATGATAAAACAATTCCTGCTCAGTATGGAAAGGTTTTCGTACTTGAACCAAATATAGAACATCATGAGGTTTATTCAAACAACACACCAAAATATATTGCTGTAATGATTGATTCTCATTTCTTTAAAACTCAACTTTCAGACTATAATACTAATTATGATAATAAAATAGAGTATGGATATTATGAACCTTCATCAAGTCTTATACACTTATTAAAGAAGTTCATGATTGAGTCCAGTAGTAAACTTCCCGGCTCTGGAAAGCTTTTGGAGGCATTAAGTCTTGAAATATGCCATAACTTAATTAGATGTATCATTAATATTTCTGTGGAACAGGAAACAATATCGGATCGGTTGGAGGTTAGCCGAGCAATAACCTTCATATGTACTCATATTAATGAAAAAATTACTATAAATCAAATAGCTCAAGAAGTAAATATGTCAGCTTCACACTTTTCCCGAGTTTTTAAGCTTGAGATCGGATTATCGCCATTAGCGTATATTCTGAATACCCGTCTGGACAGAGTAAAAAAGCTATTGGTATCCAGTAATAAAACTATTACACAAATTGCTTTGGAAAGCGGTTTTAATAGTTCTGCGTATCTGGCAGCAGCTTTTATGAAAAAATATAATATGAGTCCATCTTCATACAAAAGACAGCTGAATAGTTGATTATTTAAAGAAATCAGTGGGATAATGAAAGATTAATAAAAGAATGCACATTATAATTCTAATAATTATCAAATAATTATTAATTAGCAAGGAGGATTATAATGGCAATATTAAAAGTAGACAGAAACTTGTGTAAGAGCTGCGGAACATGTAGCGAGGTATGTGGATTGGGTATAATTAATAAGGATATTGAGGGGTGGCCAATTTTAGCATTTCCCGATGCATGCTGTGCCTGCGGCCACTGTGTAGCATCCTGTCCAGATGCAGCATTGGATAACGATAAAGCTCCATTAATAAAACAAGATATATTACGTAACTTTCCAGTAATAGATGCTGATACAGCAGCAGCTTTTCTGCGTTCAAGACGTTCTGTCAGAAACTATCAAAGAGTATCTGTACCCAGGGAATCAATATTAAAATTACTTGAAATAGCACGATATGCACCTTCAGGACATAATTCCCAAGGCTTATCGTATACTGTGATAGATAATCCGGAAATGTTGAGAAAAATAAGTGAGGTTACCATTGAGTGGCTGGAAGGACTGTTAAAGGCAAATGTGTCGTGGGTATTAGGATTAAAAAGTATAATTGATACATATCGTAATACCGGAAGGGATACTATACTGAGAGATGCACCCTGTCTCATTGTTGCAACTGCCCCTGTAAGTCACGGAATGGCACAGGACAATGCAAAGTTCTCATTGGAATATGTTGAGTTATATGCGACTTCTTTAGGTATGGGTACTTGCTGGGCAGGTTTTATGCAATTATGCGCCGGAGCAAGGTATACGCCAATTATGGAATTAATAAATGTAAAGGAGGATACAGCAGTAGTGGGTGCCTTACTTGCAGGATATCCGAAAAACATATATAAACGTCTGGTAGAACGAAATCCTCTGAAGGTGGATTGGGTATAGGTTGATATCAATAATATTGATTGAAGCAAAAACCTACACAGAGGAAAATATGAATTAACATAACTAATGAAGTATGTCAAATTTATAAAATATTTACTTATAATCATTAATATTATACAATATGTGTAAATAATATTTACTATAGGAAAGGGAGAAAAAATGCTAAAAATAAGGCCTCCATGTTAATACCTAAAGACTATATTCATCCGAGGACCTCCTATGAAATTCATTTAAAAAAATAATTGTCTGATATAAGTTACTATTAATTGTGCTGCTTGGAGCAAGTTAGTTGCAATCCATAGAGCTCATAAGGAGGATTTTACAATGAATTTACTGGAGTTAAGGAAAATACAAGATGATGATATACCATTAATGAAACGTTGGCTTTATAAGGATTATATCATTAAATGGTATCAAGACCCTGAAGAGTGGATAAAAGAAATAATCCAAAGAGATAATGAATTTAAGTTTTTAAACCATTTTATTGTCCTGTATGAGGATAAGCCAATAGGTTTCTGCCAGTATTATAAATGTTCGGATGCCGAGGAAGACTGGTATGGGGAAATCCCAGTAAAAGGTACATATAGTGTTGACTATTTGATTGGAGAAGAGGAGTATCTGGGTAAAGGGTTTGGAAAGGCAATAATTGAGCTGCTTGTCAATAAGATATTTTCAATTGATGAAGCAGAGAGAATTATAGTTCAACCAGATGAAGAGAATCTTCCTTCTGCTAATTCACTGTTAACCAATGGATTTTGTTTTGATAAAAAAAATCATTTATTTATTAAAAGCAAGAGTTAGGAACCATTATTAAAAAACCAATGATGATGTAATCCACATAAGATAATCCTTTTGTGGATTATCTCTATTTATTTCATTAAAAATGTGGATAAGGGTGAGCTCATTGAGCTCACCCTTAAAGTTTTGATTTTAGAAGTTTAACCATATATTTAGTTCGACCAAGGCTTCAAAATTCTATCTCTTCTTAATTTGGATCTTACTGACCATCAAGTACGATAGGAGAACAATAAAAACAGCGCAGACGATAGTGTTTATAATACCGTACCCTCCACGTATCTGAGAAAAACTGTTGTAGAGATTAATTATTGAAAGAAGGGCACCGGCAATTGTAATAGGGACACCACAAAATACATTGTTAAAAGTAGTAATGTTATACCTTGCTAATCTGTATGCTCCTGCTATAGGGAAGAGAACAGCAAGTAAATAGCCAATTATACCTAAATCAACGAAACTGATATTCCATGCAATAATGATAGGAGCCACACCGAAAGAAATCAAATCGGATAATGAATCCAATTCTTTGCCTAATTCACTTGTGCTGTCAAGCATTCTAGCTACCTTTCCATCAAATCTGTCGGTCAAAGCTGCTACCATTACCAGTAAAGATGCCTGAATCAGATCACCTTTAATGGAAAAGAGCAATGCAATAATACCAAGAGAAAGATTAATGAAAGTCAAAAGATTTGGTAACAAATGCCTAATTTTATTTTTCAATGGGTCCACCCTCTACTTCCAAATAAAATAATTTAATAATATAACAAGATACAGTAGATTATATGATAAAGAAGCCAGATACTAAAATAAATAATTAATATAAATAAACCGTATAAAAATCAAATTATAAAGTAAATATGTTTGAGTATAGCTGTAAAATGTATATATTATAGATTATAATTAATTATACTGAATTTAACAAGTAAATAGTTATGTTATATAAACACAAAAGCTGCCAGGATATTTATAGTCCGGTAATCACTGTAATATTATACGTATATAAAATAAAAAGGTTTTAAATTTACTAAATATCCTTGACATTACTTGCTACTGATTCTAAAAATTTATTATTATTAACTTTTCAAAAGGAAGATAAAGCTATGAATAACTTTAAGTATGTATTTTTTGATCTGGACGGGACCTTAATAGATACAATTCCGCTTATTCTGGAATCATTTGAGTACACATTTATGCACCACATTGGTGAAACAAGACCCGAAGAAGAGACTATTGGCTATATTGGGATGCCTCTAATAAATCACCTTCGATCCATCTATCCCGGAAAAGAAGAAGTATTGGCAAAGACCTACAGGGAATATAATGAAAGAAAACATGATACCTCCATAGCAATTTTTATTGGAATCCATCAGTTGATAAAAACTCTTTATGAAAAAGGGATAGTTATGGGAGTTGTAACCTCAAAGCGGCGTGAATTGGCTGTAAGAGGACTAAAGCTTTTTAATTTGATGGATTACTTCATGTTTGTTAATGGCTCAGAGGCAACTCAAAAACATAAACCAGATGGTGAGCCAATATTAAAAGCGCTCGAAGCGGCAAAAGCTGAAAATAAAAAAGAGGTTCTATATGTAGGTGACAGTCCACTGGACATTCTTAGTGCGAAGGACGCAGGTGTAAGAAGCGCTGCAGTAGCGTGGACCTATAGTCCAAGAAGTGATTTGGAAAAATTAGAACCTGATATTTTTCTGGAGAAGCCTCTGGATCTGTTAAAATACATTTAAAAATATAGTTTTTGAAGACCACTTTTTGTAATTTACAAACGTCATAGGACCATACAGACATATATTTACATCAAAATGCAAATACTTTACATGAAATAAGACAATTAACAGGAGTGATACTTTTGTCCAGAACCATTGTTGCTATATTTGATGTATATGCTAATGCCGAAAAAGCAGCTTTTGAAGTAAAAGAAAAAGGTCTTAGGACTGACAACATTTCAATCATTGTAAAGGATGATGGAAATAAGGGATATTTGAGACCAAATGAGAACGGACAATTATATGTTGCGGAATACGCCGCATATCCCTTCAGACTGACAAAAAGAGAAAGAATAACAGATGGTATAATAACAGGAGGTATTTTTGGAGGGGTAACAGGCGTTGTTTTAGGGGCAATAAGTATGTTTATTCCTCGACTTGGACTGGTTGCGGCGGGAGGACCAATAACTGGACTGCTTGCAGGTTTTATTATGGGAGGATTAACAGGCGCTATAATTGATATAAGAATACCAAAGATAAAAAAGCAGGAATATCATAAGCTTGTATCACAAGGAAATGCAGTATTCAGTATGAAAGTGGATGAAGAACGTATGGATGCTATTATTGAAATAATAAAGGAAAATGGTGCGCTTTCGGTAGAGAAGTACTAATACCGGCGCCGATGATTTAATGTATTAGGAGTTTGGACATATAATACTCATCAACATATTTTCCATCTACAAACAGAGATTTTTCTTTCAGACCTTCAATTTTAAAGCCCATTTTCTTGTATAAGCTTATGGCAATTTCGTTATTTGTCATTACAGTAAGTTCCAGTCTAATAACACTGTTCATTAGAGCCCAGCTAATCAAATCCTCAAAGAGTCTTGTTCCTATTTTTTTTCCTCTGTAACTTTTCAGAAGTCCAATGACAACATAAGTACTATGCTTCACTTTATTTGCATATCCTCTTTCAGCAGAAAGAAATCCGACTAAAATTCCATTTTCTTCAGCTACCAGCATCAATGAACCGGATAAGGAGACATTTTTAATGGCAGACTTCATCTCTTCTACAGATGTCTTTCTTTCATCAGGCTCATACATCATGTACTTGGTTTCACTGTCCAATTGCTTGAGCATATATAAAAAACCTTCGGCATCCTTTAATTCAATTTTTCTGATCATTATGTTCAAACCTCCATTAAAAACATAAGAGTTATTTTATTCTCATTATATCGTCTGATAGACCTAAAATATAGTAATTTATTTTAATAAAAGAGTATGAAGAATATTTCCATAAGAGTATTAATAGTATAATAATGGGTCAATCCTTTATATACAAAGACTTAAAAAGGAGACGTTTATGGAAGTTTCATTGAATAAGCTGACAAATAAAGTGATTGGCGCCGTTGAGGAACAAGTTCTGGCTACCGAAAAAGCCAATATCCTGTCTGAAATCAATAAGGTGAAGTATGAATTGCAGGATGCTTATAATAATTTTGATTATGTTCATGACTCATTATTGGTTGACTTTTATACATATCAGATAAAAGCATACGAGGCCAAGTTTGAATATCTTTTGAAAAAGGCTAAAGAACTGGGGCTGTGTCAGATATAGTTAGCAGTTGGACTAATTTATGAGGAACTAAAAGTTAATAGATACGGAATATTTCACCTTCCCGGAAAATATATTAATTAAAGGGACAAACATAGTATTACTTACGTGAGTAACACGTGACGGGAGGTAAAATGAACGTAGTAAAAATTCTAAAAAAAGCTTTGCTAAACACAATTTTGGGTGCAGTTCTGCTTGCTATAATTAATTTTGTAGGTTTATATTTTGATTTCTATATCGCATTAAATATATACTCTGCTCTAATTATAGGTATACTTGGTGTCCCGGGATTAATTCTATTAATTATATTAAAATATATGATTTAAATTTTATTAATAACACTTCAAATTATGATGTGGTCATAGTTCGAAGTGTTATTTTTTGTAAATGTGTTACATGTTTGTATACAAAGAACAACGTCAGTTAACAAAAATGTAGAATTAGTGCCACTTTAAACATAGTTTGCTTGACATTAAAATGCCGAACATATATACTTTTAATAGGTCAATTTCTAATAAAAATCAGAAACTAGTAGCAAAATTACATGAAATGACCTAGGACAAGTTTATCTTTTGGGTAGTTGTCTTATAGTTAATATAATGAATCTCCGTGTACATATCTATTAGAATCTGACATTTTTTAGAGTACAAGTGCTTTATACTCATAAGTTTTAATGGGGTTCATAAGTACCTCATAGAGATTCATAAAGAATCCATGAGGATTCTTAATAAAATTCAAATAAAGAGGAGGGTTTGCCAAATGGGCAAGGTTGTTGAAATCAGATGGCATGGACGTGGTGGTCAAGGCGCAAAAACAGCATCATTATTGCTTGCAGATGCAGCGTTCAATACCGGTAAATACATTCAGGGTTTTCCTGAATACGGCCCTGAAAGAATGGGTGCTCCTATCACAGCTTATAATAGAATAAGCGACGATAAGCTTTCAATTCACTGTAACATTTATGAACCAGATTATGTTGTTGTAGTAGATGATACTCTGCTTACAGCTGTAGATGTTACCTCAGGCTTAAAGGAAACAGGAGCAATAATAATCAATACTACTAAAACTCCGGAAGAAATCAAACCATTATTGAAAGGTTATAAGGGAAGGGTTTGTACAGTAGATGCAAGAACTATTTCTATTGATACCTTAGGTAAGTACTTCCCTAATACTCCAATGCTTGGTGCAGTAGTTAAAGTAAGTGGAGTTATGGGTGAGAAAGAATTCCTTGATGACATGGTTGGTTCCTTCAAACATAAATTTGCAAAGAAACCAGAAGTTATTGAACCAAATATTAAAGCAATTGAAAGAGCTATGCAGGAGGTGAAAGGGCTATGAGTTGTAACAAAGAACTAAAAACAGTTGCTCCTGACGTTAACTGGAAAGATATAACCAAAGGCGGAAATATTCCTTGGGCAGGTAATGCAGAACTTTTTAAAACTGGTGACTGGCGTTCAATGAAGCCAATCTGGTTAGAAGAAAAGTGCAAGCAATGCTTGCTGTGCTATCCTGTTTGCCCTGATACTTCTATATTAATTAATGAAGAAGGCAAAAGAGTAGATTTCGATTTTGATCACTGCAAAGGTTGTGGCGTTTGTGTAAAGGTTTGTCCTTTCAAAGCTATCGACTTTGTAGAAGAAAAGTAAGGAGGGAAAATTCAAAATGGCTATTAGAGAAAGATTAAGTGGTAACGAAGCTATGGCTGTTGCCATGAAGCAGATAAACCCGGATGTAGTTGCGGCTTTCCCAATAACTCCATCAACAGAAGTTCCCCAATACTTCTCAACATTTGTAGCAAACGGTCAGGTTGATACTGAGTTTGTACCTGTTGAGTCAGAGCACAGTGCCATGTCAGCATGTATAGGTGCACAGGCAGCAGGAGGAAGAGCTATGACAGCTACCTCTGCAAACGGACTTGCTCTCATGTGGGAATGTTTATATATAGCAGCATGTTCAAGACTTCCAATCGTTTTGGCATGTGTTAACAGAACTCTTTCAGGACCTTTGAACATACATAACGATCACAGTGACTCAATGGGTGCAAGAGATTCTGGTTGGATACAGATATATTCAGAAAACTGCCAGGAAGCATATGACAATATGTTAATGGCTAACAGAATCGGTGAACATCCAGACGTACTTCTTCCAGTAATGGTTTGTCAGGATGGATTTATCACTTCCCACGCTATCGAAAATCTTGATCTTGTTGAAGATGATAAGGTTAAGGCGTTTGTTGGTGAGTACAATCCTGAAGAATATCTTTTGAATAAGGAAAATCCATTAGCAGTTGGTCCTCTGGATCACTTTACTCACTGCTTCGAGCACAAGAGACAACAGGCTCAGGCTATGATGGATGCTAAGAAGGTTGTTCTTGAAGTATCAGCTGAATTTGCAAAATTGACAGGCAGAAGCTATGGCCTTTTTGAAGAATATAATGCAGAAGGCGCAGAAGCTTGTGTTGTTGTATTAAACTCAACAGCAGGAACAGCAAAATATGTTGCTGACCAATACAAAGCCCAGGGTAAAAAGGTTGCAGTTTTCAAACCTAGATTATACAGACCTTTCCCTGTTGATGAAATAGCTGAAGCTCTTGCAAAGTACAAGGCTATAGCTATCATGGACAAAGCTGAAAGCTTCAATGCTGCAGGTGGTCCGTTATTTACTGACTTTACAAGTGCGTTATACGCTAAAGGCGTATTTGGACCTAAGGTTATAAACTATATCTATGGTCTTGGTGGTAGAGACGTTAAGACTGATGATATCGAAGTTGTATTTAATAAAACATTGGAAATTGCCGCTACAGGTAAAGTTGATTCAGTATTCAACTACCTTGGCGTAAGAGAATAGGAGGTGCGATAATGGCTTACAATTTAAAGGAAGTTGCTAAGAAGCCCGAAAGGCTTACTGGCGGACATAGACTGTGTGCCGGATGCGGAGCTCCGGTAGTAGTTAGACAGATCTTAAGAGCATTAAAGCCTGAAGATCACGCTGTAATAGGTTCAGCAACCGGATGTTTGGAAGTTTCTACTTTCCTTTATCCATATACAGCATGGAAAGATTCCTTTATTCACAACGCATTCGAAAACTCAGCTGCATCAGTTTCAGGTGCTGAGGCTGCATACGTTGCAATGAAGAAAAAAGGAAAAATAAAGGGTGAAACCAAGTTTATCGCTTTTGGTGGTGACGGTGGAACTTATGATATAGGTCTCCAATCTCTTTCAGGTGCAATGGAAAGAGGTCATGATATGGTTTATGTATGCTATGACAACGGAGCATACATGAACACCGGTATACAGAGATCATCAGCTACACCTAAGTATGCTGATACTACTACTTCACCTGCTGGTAAGGTTATTCCTGGTAAATTGCAGTGGAGAAAAGATTTGACAGGTATTATGGCTAGCCACAACCTGCCATATGTATGTCAAACAGCAGCTATCGGAAACATGAAGGACCTTTATGAAAAATCAGAAAAGGCTCTTTATACAAAGGGTGCAGCATTCATGAACGTATTGGCTCCATGCCCAAGAGGTTGGATCTACAATACTCCTGATTTGATGGAATTGAACAAGTTAGCTGTTGAAACTTGCTTCTGGCCATTATATGAAATAATTGATGGCAAGTATATAATCAATTACAAGCCAAAGAACAAGCTTCCAGTTGTTGATTTCTTAAAGAAACAGGGAAGATTCAAACACTTGTTTAAGGCTGGAAATGAGTATATGATTGAAGAAATCCAGAAGGAAGTTGACAAGAGATGGGAAGAACTCTTGAAGCTCGCTGGAGAAGAAGCGTAAATCAATTAAATGAAGAAGGGACTACTTCTCCCTTTGTCAAATAATAAAAATGTCCGTCTGGAATATTTATTCAGACGGATTTTTTATTGTCGAGGAAGTTCTTTGACTTTATAATGTTTTGCCCTTATCAATATAAAGCACTAAGTATATTATTTTAATTCTACATATTGCCGAAGGTTCATATAATCTAATAGCGAAAGTTCTGCTAATAACAAGTTATAGTCAGAAATCACTAATTTATCTCAAAAGTACACTTATAGTACACTTTATGGGAGTAATCGGGCTAGCTTGTAGCCACTTAGTTCAGGTAGTATATGGAGGCCTATATGCATGAATTGGAACGAGAACTTCAGGAAAATTATGACATAAAAATAAATAGTATCAGTAATTTTAGGGATATGTTTATTGCAAATACTGACAACGGTAAAAGACTGATTAAAATAACAAGTCTGAAACCCGATAGAATTAACTTTATTGCTGAAGTTAAGGAACATATTTACCATAATGGTTTTTGCAATATAGACAGAACTATATTTACCAACTCAGGCAGTTCATGTATAACCTACAATGACCAAACAATATATATGAGCAGATATGTGGAGGGGCGCGAGTCAAATCTGGATAACAGAGAGGAAAGTATTAAGTGTGCGAGACTCCTGGCCAAAATGCATCGGGCCTCCCTCGGCTTTTGTGGCTCTGAAAACAGTAGTCCAAGAAATGAACTTGGCAGATTGCCGTCTACCTACAGAAAACGTCTGGATGAGATAAAGAAGCTGAAGAAGAATGCTATAAAAGGCAAGATGAAGTTTGATAATTTAATGTGTAAATACGTGGATTATTTTTATGAGCTTGGTGAAAGAGCGTTGAATCTTCTAGATACATCGGATTATTATGAGCTGGTTGAGGATACTGAAAAAAATAAAAATATCTCCCACCATGATTTTAATCATCATAATATATTCGTCCAGAATAATGAACTATACCTCATTAATTTTGAGTATTGCTGCTATGATCTGAAGGTTTATGATCTGGTCAACCTGCTTAGGCGGAAAATGCGCAAATGTCAGTGGGACATTAATGAAGCGGCGTTAATAATTAATGAGTACAGTAAAATAGAAGCCCTGTCTGAAAGTGAACTGGATCTGATGAAGCTAATGCTCATGTTTCCTCAGAAGTTCTGGAGAGTTGTAAATAAATATTATAACAGCAGAAAGAGCTGGTCAGAGCAAAACTATATTAACAGACTTGAAGAGGTTATAGATGAAGTAAAGTACTTAAAGGAGTTTTTAGAAAAGTTCAGTGCAATGTAAAGGACTTTGTTATAAACCGTGTGGTATTTTATAAATTAGCAAAAATGGAAGCTTTCTGTGAAATGTAAATCATGGAAAGCTTTTCTATTGTCTAAATATAGTAATGGTATTATCTGAATAATACTTATAAATTAGTAACTTAGATATAAAAAAATACTTTCATGTTATAAATTATGTGAAAATAAGACCGATAATCATATGAAAATAAATCAAAATTAACACACAAAAAAACATATGATAACCACAATTATTTTTCTTTTTTCGATATTTTACATTAAAAAAACGCTTATTTATTGACATTATTCTACGTCAAATATATAATGAACCTATGTTAGTTGAATAAAAATTGCATGTTAATTTGTTACCAGCTATCGCAATTATTTTGCACTCACAATATGTTTATATGGGAAATAATTGTGTAATAAAACCAGTAAAGTCCGAGGTAAAACACATGAAAGTTACAATGATGAATGTGGCACAAAAGGCAAATGTATCTATAACTACAGTGGCTCGAGTTGTCAGGGGAAATGGTTATGTGTCTGAAAGCGTAAGAAATATGGTACAGGAAGCAATAGACCAACTGGGATATATTGCACCAAAAAACCTTTATAAAAAAAGTTTTAAGGAGGGTGTAATAGGACTGGTCGTACCACACAGCAGCTCAAATATGTTTTTTCAAATGTTATCAAGAAACGTGAATGAGGCTGCACGTAATAAAGGATTTCAGGTACTTACAGTGAATTCAGGGGAAGATGTTTCAGAGATACCATATTTGGTGGACAGCCTCATTAAAAAAAATGTCGATGGAATAATATTCAGCTCGTTCATTCAAGATGAAGTCCCAGCCGAAATAAAGGATTACATGGACAATCTGAACAAGCCTGTAGTAATGATAGAAAGACCAGCAGAATACTTTGGTGTTGATAAGGTGTTAGTAAATAATACTGAGGGTACCTTTGACGCAACAAATTACCTGATAGGCAGAGGGCATGTAGAAATTGCCTACATAGGGAAGAAATGTGCTTTTAATGTAGAGAAGGAAAGATATTCAGGGTATCTCATGGCCATGGAGAAAAACCAGCTTGAAGCATATGCTAAAACCCATTCTTTTTTTGTCGAGGAATATATCCCGGAATATGGATACAGGATAGCGCAAGAAGTATTCGCACAGAATAAATACCCTACTGCACTAATGGTTGCAGCCGATATACTTACAGTTGGAGTGTTGCAGTATATGTACGAAAAAGGTATACGTATACCTGAGGACGTTTCTGTAGTAGGCCATGATGATACTATTTCAGAATATTTATCTCCCGCATTGACATCAGTACGGCTACCTATTGAAGACATGGCTGCTGAAGCTGTAGAAATGCTTATCGGTAAAAAAAATAACTTATATCACAACGCAAGATGTATATCGATTAGTCCAAGAATTATTGAAAGAAATTCTGTAAAAAACCTATCTAAATAAATTTCATATAAAAACAAAATGTTTTTGCCATGGAGGTATTATCATGAAGGCGTCTCATCAATTGGACAAATATACTCCTCTAATAATGCTGGCTCCAGCCTTGTTAGGTATAGTTTTTGTTCATATCTATCCCAGCTTGGATTCTATCAGGATGTCTTTTTTTGACATCCAATTACTAAAGGCAGATAGGCCATTTATATGGTTTGATAATTATTTAAAAGCAATCAGTGAACCTTCTACATTAAGAATTATCATCAACACACTATTCTTTACAATTTTCTCTTTAATTTTCGGTGCTATTCTGGCAATTATAGTTGCAATTGAACTCAACAAGGGCTACAAAGGAAGAACCTTCTTCAGGGCAATTTTTCTAGCCCCATGGGTAACTCCACCACTTGTAACTGCAACAGTATGGAGATTGCTGCTGAGTGAATCCTTCAGCCCTATCAACAGGTTTCTCATGGATATTAATCTCATTGACAAACCAATTAATTTTCTGGGTCAGACCGATGTATATCTAGGATTTATTTCACTGCCCATGATTATGGTGATAGTTATAAATGTGTGGAGTATTTTCCCTTTTATGATGGTAATGTTTCTAGCCGGCTTACAAACCATACCTGTAGAGCTGTATGAAGCAGCAAATGTTGATGGTGCGAGTAAGTGGCAGCAATTCACTAGAATTACGCTTCCTTCATTGATGCCCGTTGTTGAGACTTCTATATTATTAGAGGGTATTTGGCAGTTTAATAACTTCAATATAAGCTATCTAGTTACTAAAGGAGGGCCTTTGAATCTTACTGAAGTTCTGGCAGTCCGGGTCTACAGTGAGGCATTTACTAACTTTAAATATGGTTATGCGGCTGCTTTCAGTGTAATAATGCTGATTATTGTGTTGATACCATCATTGTATTATATAAAAAGATCACTGAGAACTGATCATGCTGCATAAGGAAAGGAGTCAGTAATATGTTAAAAAACCGAACGCCAGTTAATGTTAAACCTGCATTGAAGCATTACATAGTAATGACTATCACTTCTATTTTTATACTTCTTCCATTCTATTGGATGTTCATTACATCAATAAAACCAAGTAATGAGGTTATGCTATCTCCGCCGACATATTTTCCTAAAGCATTTAATTATAAAAACTATATTGAAGTTTGGTCTACGCTGCCACTTCTGAAATACATGGCTAATTCACTGTTTGTATCAACTATGTCAACAATAGTAAGTGTTGTACTGGCTACCTTGTGCGGTTACAGCATAAGTAGATTTGCAAAAAGAAAGCTTCAAAAATCAACAGTTGTATTAATGCTGCTTTCACAGCTTATCCCAGGGGTTCTGCCTTTCATATCGTTCTATTTTATAATGTTTAATGCCCGACTAACAAATACTTATGCCGGATTGATAATTGCGTATTCAATGTGGGGCATTCCATTTTGTACATTAATGATCAAGAGCTACTTTTCGTCAGCAATACCTGTATCACTGGAAGAAAGTGCGACTATAGACGGTTGCACAAGGTTCGGAATATTCTTCAAAATAGCACTTCCAATTTCTCTACCAGGGGTAGTCGCAACGGCAATATTCTCCTTTATACTTGCTTGGAACGAGTTTATGTGGGCAAGTGTAATCTTATCAAATAATGATTTGAAGCCTGCATCTATAGGAATTTACGATTATATAGGTCAGTTTGGGGGAAATTCAAACATGGCGCTTACAATGACTACCTCAGTATTAATAACTTTGCCTGCAATAATACTTTTTGCATTTTTGCAGAAGTACTTGATTAGCGGCTTAACCGCAGGTGCGGTTAAGGGATAAACCAATAAAGTTTAAGGAGGAAAAAGAAATGAAAAAGGAAATTAGACTCATCGGGGTAATACTTGTACTAGCAATGATGGTGGCCAGCTTTGCTGCATGCGGTTCTCCTGCTAAACCAACTGATGACAGCAAGCAAGCACAGAGTAGTTCCACAACCAGTAATACAAAGCCAAACGATCCTAGAGAAATTTCTTTCTGGATTCAGAAGTACGGCTCCGATCCCGCTGCTCAGGAAAAGATGCTTAAGGAAATGACTTCAGATTTTGAATCAAAAACAGGTATAAAGGTTAAATACTCAATTGTAGACTGGGGGCAGGCATTAAACAAATATACTTTGGCATGTACAGGTGGAGAAGCTCCGGATGTAGCCGATGTATTCTTTACAGCATCACTTATTCAAATTGGTGGAGAAGAATATGGTCCCATGGAAATTGATGATGTAGCCAAAGAGATGGGAGAAGATTCCTGGTTCCAGGCAGGTAAGGATGAGGCTTTCCAAAATGGTCACTGGTATGGAATACCATGGCGTTTTGATACAAGAGTGCTTCTTTATAATAAAGATTACTTTGCTGAAGCAGGAGTAACTGCTCCTCCGAAAACTTGGGATGAAATGGTTGAAATAGGTAAAAAGCTTACTAAAACGGATGAAAAGGGCAATATTACAAGAGCAGGTCTTGCCTGGTTCAATATGATGGCAAGATTTGACCAAACATGGTTTGCACTTTTGGGAGGAGCAGGAGGCAGCCTGATGGATGAAGGATATACCAAACCAGGCTTTAATACACAGGCGGGCATAGATTCCCTATCGCTTATGAGGGATATCAACGCCAAGCATAAAATTGCAGTACCCAATATGGTGGACCCTTCATATGACCCTGTTTCAGAATTTATGGCAGGAAAGGTAGCAATGGTGTTTGGTGTAACTGCTGAAACCAAAAATAATATTGAAAAGCAGGCGCCACAGCTCAATGGTAAGTTTGCTTCGGCAGTAATGCCGAGTAAGAGCGGGGAAGGACCATCCTCAATAGCATTCTCGGCTCCGATAGTAGTATTCAAGACAACAAAGGATGCAGATGCTTCCAAGCAATGGGTAAAATATTTCTGCAGTACTGAAAATCAGCTTAAGGCATCTAAAACGCTGTCGCTCCTCAACTCAAGCAAGGCTGTTATGAGTGACAACTACTTCTCACAGGATGAATGGCTTAATGCATTTGTAAATCAGTCGGATAGAGCAGTGCCTGGAGATATGCCTGTTGCACAGTGGAGTCAATTAGATGCGTGGCCGAACGGTCCGTTGCCAACATTGTGTACAGAAGTTATTGCTGGAAAGGATATTCAAAAATCAATAGATAAGGCTGTTAGTGAATTTGAAAAACTCATGAAATAGTTATCTGGAAGTGGTAGGTGCTATTGAAATAAAGGTTTTGAGCCGGCCTCCTTGGATTTAATTTCCAGGGGGCTTGCCAGAACAAATTATCGTTCTAGTGTTTGAGTAAATATCAGCTTAAGGACGGAAAAACCAATATAGCTATAGAAAAGAGGAATCATATATGAAAATTATGGTTTACAATGGGCCAAGGCAGTTAAAGGTAGAAAACGTTCCTGAGCTGCCAATGAATGAAAATGAAGTCAGAATTAAGACTATTTGTTCCGGTCTTAGCCACGGAACAGAAATGAATGTCTACAGAGGACTTGCACCGTTTTTTAGAAGAAAATACGATCCTGATACAAGATTATTTGAGGATGCTGATAATAAAGAAATATGGCAGTACCCGATAAAAAGCTCTGACCCTGGGGTATGGTATATGGGGTATGCAAATGTTGGTAAAGTAATTGGTGTCGGTAAAGAGGTAAAAAATATAAAAATCGGGGACATAGTTTGTTCCTCTGCACCTCATCAATCCGAAGTAGTTAAGGCTGAAGCCGATGTAATAGCTCTGCCGGAGGGTGTCAAGCCTGAATACGGAGTATTCTTGACAAATCTGATCACTACCTTTAATGGGATTTTAGACAGCCATATAAAGCTGGGAGATACAGTTGTGGTAATGGGACTTGGAGTTCTGGGCCAGCTTGTTGCACAGATGGCAAAAATGAGCGGTGCTTTTACTGTATATGGAATAGATATGTTCGAAACAAGATTAAAGGCTGCTCTTGAAAACGGATGCGACAAAGTTTTTAATCCTGAAGAGTATTCTGACATTGCTAAAGAAATTCGTAAGCTAACCAAAAACAAAGGTGCTGATGTAGTTATAGAGGTTACCGGAAATTCTAAAGCACTGAATGAGGCTGTCAGGATAGCCGCACCGGAAACCAGTGTTATTGCTCTCAGTTGGTATCAGGGAATGATAAAAGGGTTGGATCTTTCTGAAGAATTTCATCACAATCGAATAGGAATAAAGCAATCACAGACTAACAATATTGACCCTTCTTTCAGAAATCTCTGGGACAATGACAGGAGAACCGAATCCTGCTTGAAAATACTTGGGAAGCTAAAACTAGATAACTTAATTACACAAAAAATACCTTTTGATGAGGTCGCAACAGCATATGAACTAGTAGATAAGAATCCCGAGAAGGCAATCCAGGTGTTAATAACCTATTAGTTATATACGAAAGCAAGAATAGCGGCTTAGGAGTCAGGCTTCTTAGCCGCTTATTTTCAATAAATAAATAAAGTGGGGTGCTGCAAAATGAAGGTATCAGTCTGTGTAGATGCATTATATATTGGAAAAGACATATACAAGGGATTAGAAGAAATAAAAGAGTGCGGTTATGATAATTTTGAAATTTGGAGCTGGTGGGATAAGGATATAGACAAGCTAATTGAGGTAAAAAAACAACTGGGCATGACCCTTACTGCATGTTGTACAAGATTTGTCAGTCTGGTTGCTCCAGCGGAAAGAGAGGAGTATAAAAGGGGGCTTGCGGCTTCAATTGAAACAGCAAAAAGGCTAGAGTGTAAAAAGCTTATCTCGCAGGTAGGCAATGATGCTGGAAAAAGCCGTGAGGAACAGCACAAAGCATTAGTCGAAGGTTTGAAAGAATGTGCTTCGATGCTTGAAGAGAATGATATAACTCTTGTTATGGAACCGCTGAACACAAGAGTTGACCATCATGGCTATTATCTATGGAGTTCCGAAGAAGCCTTTCAGATAATAGAAGAGGTGGGAAGTCCAAAGGTAAAGCTTCTATACGATATATACCATCAACAAATAATGGAGGGAGACCTGTTGAGAAGAATTGTACCCAATATTTCAAAAATAGGTCACTTCCATGCAGCAGGAAATCCTGGAAGAAACGAGCTTTATTACGGTGAGATTAATTATAAAAGAATATTTGAAGAGATAGACAAGACAAATTTCAATGGATACATAGGTTATGAATATTTTCCACGTGATCCTGTGGCGGAGGGATTAAGAAAAATAAAGTCCTTGATGACATAATAGCTTTAAGCAGCAATAAATAGACTCTAAATTAAAAACTAATTAAATAGAAAATTAAACTATATGTTCTACACTTAGGTATAAAAACAAGTAAATGTAGTGATTATGTAAACAAATTTTGTATTGAATGGAGGGAGAAAATGAAAATAGGAATAATCGGCTGTGGAGCAATTACATGTTTTCGCCATGCACCTGAATGTGAAAGTAATCCGGACATAGAAATTGCAGGCTTTTTTGACCTTGTTGAGAGTAGGTCGGGAGAATTGGCCCAAAAATACGGTGGCAGGGTATATAAAACCTATGAAGATATGCTGAATGACAAAGACGTGGATGGAGTAATTGTTTGTACCTCAAATTCTACCCATGCCGAGGTAACAATAAAATCTCTGAAGGCAGGAAAGCATGTTCTTTGTGAGAAGCCTCTTGCTACTACTATTGAAGATGGAATTGCAATGGACAAGGCGGCAAAAGATGCTGATAGGCTACTGATGATTGCCCAGAACCAGAGAATGGATGCGGCACATATTAAGGCAAAGGAAATAATTAGTTCAGGAGTACTGGGTAATGTAATATCCTTTAGAAGTGAGTTTTCTCATAGTGGTCCAGAAAATTGGGGAGTTGACAAATCAAAAAATAACTGGTTCTTTAATAAGAACACCGCTATCTTGGGAGCTATGGGGGATCTTGGTGTCCACAAAATTGATCTGATGAGGTGGATGCTGGAAGAGGAATTTTTAAATGTTTCTGCAATTGTAGGGTCCTATGACAAGAAGGATGCAGATGGAAGACCAATTTCAGTTGATGATAATGCAATATGTCTACTTACGACAAAAAGTGGGATTGTCGGAACAGTTACGGCTTCCTGGTCCAATTACGGATTTGTTGACAATTCAACAAAAATTTATTGCGCAAACGGGGTAATAAGAATTAATGAAACACTGCAGAACGGAGTCGAGGTGGTCTGGAAGAACGGAGAAAATGTATTATACAAGCTTCCGGTACAAACCCGTTCTGGAATAGTTGACGCTTTTGCGGATGCTGTGGCAAATGGAAAAGCATCCCCCATATCAGCAGGTGATGCGGTGAAAACACTAAGAGTGATATTTGCCGCATTGAAAGCATCAGAAAGTGGAAACAGAGTGTCAATAGAATATTAGCATTATTGTGGAGATATATATGAGGGAAAAAATAAGAGGTTTAATATCTGAAATGACTCTTGAAGAAAAAGTAGATATACTGTCAGGAAGCGACTTTTGGCATACTAGGGCCATACAAAGGCTTAATATACCTGAAATCATGGTGTCGGATGGGCCTGCAGGTCTTCGAAAGCAGGAAGTTATAGATGGGACTTTAACAACTGTTCCATGTACATGCTTTCCGTCTGAATCGCTGCTTGCCTGTTCCTGGGATAGGGAATTGATGGAACAGGTGGGAGGTGCTATGGGCCTGGAGGCGCGGCTGGAAGGTGTAAATATAATTCTAGGCCCGGGCTGTAATATCAAAAGGTCTCCAATCTGCGGCAGAAATTTTGAGTACCTGTCAGAGGACCCGTACCTGTCAGGTACCATGGCAGGGCACTTGATAAAGGGTATACAGGCAAAAGGCATCGGAACTTCCCTGAAGCATTATATTGCTAATAACCAGGAGCATAGAAGGCTCTCAGTAAATGCCATCATTGATGAGCGTGCCCTGAGGGAAATATACCTTAAAAGCTTTGAAATAGCAGTAAAGGTTGGAAAACCATGGACCATAATGTGTTCATATAACAGAGTTAATGGTCAGTATGTATGTGAAAGCAGAATGCTTCTCACAGACATTTTAAGAAATGAATGGGGATTCGGTGGTCTTGTAGTATCAGACTGGGGAGCTGTAAATGACAGAGTGGAATGCTTAAAGGCAGGATTGGACCTTGAAATGCCATCTTCGGGATTGGTCAACACACAGAAAATTATTAATGCTATTAATAATGAAGAGCTTGCTATCGAGGTGGTTGATAAGGCTGTGGAAAGAGTTCTTGGATTGGTATTTAAGGCTGTTGAAGTAAATGAGGAAGATATCCCCTGTGATATCAAAGCTAAAAATCACAAAAAGGTCGGGGATATTGCCAGTGAATGTCTAGTGCTCCTGAAGAATGAGAATCAGGTGCTTCCTTTGTCAAAAAGTGAGGACATAGCGTATATTGGAATGCTGGCAAAGCATACAAGATTTGAAGGGAGCGGAAGTTCCCATGTTATTCCGACACAGCTCGAATCAGCATACGAAGAGATGTGCGGACTAATGGGTCGCAAAATCCCTTTTGCGCCTGGATATGATTTGAATTGTGATATACCCGACGAGGAGTTAATAAATGAAGCCAAAGCAATAGCTTTTAGTGTGCAAAAGGTTGTAATATTTGCCGGACTTCCGGAAAGCTATGAGTCTGAAGGTTATGACAGGGTACATATGGCTATACCTGCTTCACAGAGTAGATTAATAACCGAAATTTGCATGGTAAACCCAAACGTAATTGTAATTCTGTCCAACGGTGCTCCTGTTACAATGCCGTGGATAGATAAGGTAAAGGCAGTAATGGAAGGCTATCTATGGGGACAAGCTGGGGCCAGTGCTGTATGTAAGCTGCTGCTGGGTATCGCTAATCCTTGTGGTAAACTTGCAGAAACCTTTCCGGTTGCTTTAGAACATAACCCGTCATATCTCAATTTTCCAGGTGAAGAGGATGAGGTCAATTACAGAGAGTCCGTATTCGTAGGCTATAGATACTATGATAGGAAAAAGATTAAACCCCAGTTTTGCTTCGGGCATGGACTCTCATATACAAATTTTAAGTACAGTTCTTTAGAGCTAAACTCTCAGGTAATAGATATAAATGAAGAAATAGCCTTTAGCTTCAGGATTAAAAATACCGGAGACAGACCCGGAAAAGAGATATACCAGGTTTATGTCGGAGCAGTTGAAGAAGGATCCGGCAGTCCTGTTAAGGAGCTAAGGCAATTTGGAAAAATCAAATTGATGCCCGGTGAAGAAAAGGATGTGTGCATTAAACTTGACAGTTCAGCGTTTTCAAATTACTGTACCGTTAAACGGTCCTTCAGAGTCAAGAAAGGAGACTTTAATATATTGGTTGGCGCATCATCTGAAGATATAAGGCTTGCTGCCAGAATAAAAATTAATTCATCTGATGCAATAAAAAAATTCTACCATAGAAATTCCACTATTGGAGATATAAAGGAAAATCCGGTGGGAAAAAAACTGTTTAAAGAGCTTGAAGAGCAGTACCCGGAAGCATTTGAAATGATATTTAACGGCATGGAGGATGACGGGAGTGACTTTAAGGACAAAATGATATACTATACTGTTCTCAGATCACTGGTGTACTTCAGTAAAGGCCTGATAAGCGAACAGAAAATTGATGAGCTTGTTGACACATTAAATAAAATTAATTAACAATAGAGAGATTTTGTTATTACCAAAAGCTTGATAAAATAGTAGAAGCTATAAATTAATTCTGTATAACCGACAAAAATATATTTTAATGAGGCCTACACTTCATAGTTTGCGATGTCAAACCTGTAAAGAGTAGGCCTTACTTTACGTGACGCGGGTCCAGCGAAGCTGGAGCACACTTGAAGCTCAAAATTCTTAGAGCATAATGAACTTTATTATGTCGGGTGAGCGTCAATATAACCCCTTGACTGGGGACATTTACTCTGCCCAGCTGATTATCTTGTGTTATACTTTTAGTCAAAGCATGAGCTTAAGCTTTATTATATAAACGAGATGAGAAGCCTTATAGAATTTTAATGGAATCCTGTAATGGAATTGCAGATTCTCCGTATTAACATATGAAATTACTTAGCTAGGTAAATTTGGGAAGGAGCAGACGAATGAAACAGGAGGTGTTGTATGACTCACTGGAAAAAGAACTATATGGAAAGATGTATATAGAAAAAGAGTTTGACTATATTTTTGAAGTTTACTATAAAAGAATTTACAACTATATTTACTATAGAATATATTGCCGGTTCACAACAGAGGATCTTACAAGCCAGGTTTTTGAAAAGGTAATTCGGAAAGCTGATACATATTCTCAGAGAAAGTCACCTTTTGAAGTTTGGCTATTCGCAATAGCTAGAAACGTGGTAAATGATTATTTCAGAGAGCAGAAAAAGCATAAAGTCCTTTCTTTCGAAGCAATAAGGGAATTGGTCTCAAGAAAAAAGGATCCTGAAGGGATTGTAATAAAGGAAGAGACTAATGACAGGCTCTTAAAGGCCTTAAATACTCTGAACGCAGGGGAAAGAAATATTGTGGCACTTAAATTCGGTGCTGCGCTGAAAAATAAGGAAATTGCCGAAATGCTAAAACTAACAGAAAGTAATGTAGGAATAAAAGTTTACCGAATTTTAAAAAAGTTAAAGGTGGAAATTGAAAGAGAGGGTGCATTATGAACAGGGATAACATTAAGGATTATTTCTCAGCTGATATGGATAAATACATTAAAGGGGCAGATAGCCCGAACAAGATTGGATTGGATGAACCCTTAGAATTAATAGAATTGGGTAAAACACTATCAAGTAAGGATTTCAGCAGAGAGAGTGAAAAAGAAGAAGTTCTGAATAAAATTAAAAGTAGAATTAAGAAAAGTGAGGATTTTTACATGAATAGAACAAAAAGCTTAAAACGTATTACAATTACTGCAGCTACAGTTACGGTACTGTTAATAACCCTAATGCAAACTACCTTTGCTCAGGATTTTGTGGAGAAAATAATAAAATCGATTTCTCTGGGTCATATTAATGCTATTCAGGTTAAACATCCTGATATTAAGGAGTATAAGATTCCAGATGAACTAAAAGGGAAGATATTCGATAAAGACGGAAATCCTCTGGAAGTAATAACTGAAGAAACCAGAGGAGAATTATATACGGCTGAAGGTGAAAAAATTGTTGCTTTTTCAAATGGTCAAGTGATTACAGAAGCACAGAAACAAAAAATGGCTCAGGAAAGCATGTTAGTAGTCAAGGACTCTGAAAAATTAAATGATTATACCTGCTTTAAAGTTATACTGCCTGGTTTTTTACCTAATGGCTATGAATTCGACAGAGCTGAGTTTTACAAGGATGAGACTGGAGCTGTCAATCAGACAAAATACATAGACTTATATTTTAAGAACCAGACCACAGGAAACTATATCTTAATGCAGCAGAGATTTTCAGATGAAGAAACAGCATATGAATTTTCAACTGATGGTGATATAGAAAAGATTAAAATTAATGATTCAGATGCTGTATTATTTGATGGCAATCATGGTAAAAATATTGACTGGGAATATAATGGAGTACTTTACGGACTGAACGGAAGAGGAAATGTTGACCAAAATGACTTAATAAAGATAGCAGAGTCTATAAAATAATTTCTGGTCAACCGATGAAAATAAGTTAATTTAAGGCTTGCTCTTCATAGTTTAGATGCAAATTACTATAAAGAGCAGGCCATATTTTATTTATTTAATTACCATAATTCTAAGAGAACAGCGAACAATTTACTATTTCGGCAGGAAGTTGAGTTTGTGTTAGATTTAAACATATTAAGTCTGGAAAATAAGGATACTCTATTTTAAGTCCACTAATTTAAATTTAATACTCCAGTTTAAAACAATCCTGTAATAACTCCATTTTCATCTATATCAATCTTTTCTGCTGCAGGAATTTTTGGCAGCCCCGGCATTGTCATGATGTCTCCTGTAAGAGCGACGATAAAGCCAGCCCCGGCAGAAATTCTAACCTCACGTACTGTAACATCAAACCCGGTTGGTCTTCCAAGCAATGCAGGATTATCAGACAAGGAATACTGAGTTTTTGCCATACAAACTGGCATTTTATCAAGCCCCATCTCTTCAATCTTGGCAATTGACTTTTCAGCAGCAGCGGTATAAACTACAGAATTCCCACCATAGATCTTTGTTACTATTGCCTTGATCTTTTCTTTTATAGGAAGTGCTGCATCGTAAATTGGGGCGAAACTGGATTCTGTGGAATCAGTCAGCTCTACAAGCTTCTGAGCCAGCTCAATACCGCCTTCACCGCCCTTAAGAAATACATCTGAGAAGGCAACCTTTACACCAAGAGCAGTACATCTATCACGTACAAGCTGAATTTCAGCATCGGTATCTGTATCAAAATGATTTATAGCAACCAAAACAGGCACACCAAACTGCTTCAGGTTTTCTATATGCTTCTCCACATTTGCAAAACCCATTGAAAGAGCAGAAATATTTTCTTCCTTTAAATTTTCTCGCTTAATTCCACCATTGTACTTAAGAGCCCTGATAGTAGCAACCAAAACTACTGCGGCGGGCTTAAAGCCAGCAAAGCGGCATTTGATATCAAAGAACTTCTCAGCACCGAGATCGGCACCGAAACCTGCCTCGGTAATAACATAATCGGCCAGCTTCAAGGCATACTTTGAAGCAGTAACACTGTTGCAACCATGGGCGATGTTAGCAAAAGGCCCCCCGTGCATTATGGCTGGAGTGCCCTCAAGGGTCTGAACCAGATTTGGCTTTATAGCGTCCTTTAATAAAAGTGTCATAGCGCCATCAACTTTGAGGTCACGTGCAGTAACAGGCTGTCCCTCGTAAGTATAACCGATTATAATGCTGCCCAGGCGCTTTTTAAGGTCAGAGATGTCGGACGCCAGGCACAGTATAGCCATGATTTCGGAAGCCACAGTAATGTTAAAACCATCTTCTCTGGGAATACCGTTCATTTTCCCACCCAGACCCACAATGACATTTCTAAGTGCTCTGTCATTCATATCCATGCAGCGCTTCCAGACTATTTGTCTGGGATCGATACTAAGAGAATTTCCCTGCTGAAGGTGATTGTCAATGGTAGCTGATAAAAGGTTGTTTGCGGTGGTAATAGCATGCATGTCACCTGTAAAGTGCAGATTGATATCCTCCATAGGTACTACCTGGGCATAGCCGCCTCCAGCAGCTCCTCCCTTTATACCCATTACCGGCCCCAGAGAAGGCTCTCTGAGTGCAATTACTGCATTCTTTCCTATTCTGGACATAGCTTGACCCAGACCCACGGTAGTAGTAGTCTTGCCTTCACCGGCAGGTGTAGGGTTTATAGCTGTAACCAACACTAATTTACCGTCTTTGTTATTTTTAACCTTGTTCCATAGACCTTCGGAAAGCTTGGCTTTATAATTACCGTAGTACTCGAGATCTTCCTCGGCTATTCCAAGTTTTTCGGCTATTTTCCTGATATGGAGCATTTTACAGTTTTGTGCTATTTGAATATCTGTAAGCAATGTGTTTCTCCTTTCTAACTGGATATTATTTGTTGAATATATTAAACTAAGGGTTATTTATATTAAAACATTAAAAACATTTATATTGAAATTACTATGGAAAAAGCTATTAGTAAATAAGCTGTATTAATTACATTTGTTTACGAAAACTATTATATATTGTTGATTATACAACAGCAACTGTAAAACATAAAAAACAATAAAAATCACAAACCCTTTAAAAAACGCATAAAATATAATATAAAAATTTTTGAATTTTTTGGATACATATAACGAGGTAGTAAATGACCATGGGTGTCCATAGTGTCTTTTCAGGACACATTGAAGACCGGCGCTTAGTTGAAACGCGAAGAAATATTTAAATTTTCTATATAGGGAAAATTTTATTTGTACCTATGCGTTATAAAAATAATAATAAATTCAAAAGTTGGCATACTAAACTATGAGGGGAAGGCAATTTATGCAACAAATTGAAATAGGTAGCCTGGTATATAGAAAGTCTTACCAGAAAGATGTTCTTTTCCGGGTATCGGATATAAGATATGTAAACGGAAAGAAAATCATTATTCTGAAAGGTGTAGAAGTTAGGTTAATTGCGGACGCAGAAGAAGAAGATCTTGATATTAAAGTTTAGGACAAGAACCAAAATACCTGCTTACTAATATGGTTTCCTGAGCAATATTTTTGTATACAGTTAATATTTTTTAGGAAATAATTATTGCAATATTTTACTAAAACCCCTTATTTTTGGGTAATATAAGCACTCGAATGCAAAAAAAATGCTTGACATAGATGCAATACGCTTGTATAATATAATATTTTTGACAAGCCGACACATTTATGATATAATTAATTAAACTGATGATGAGGTGATAGCATGATAGATCGAGGTGAACTCTTTCAAATAAAGAGGGACATAGAGGGTTGTATCGGAGAAAAGGTACAACTAAGAGCAAACAAAGGTCGTAAAAAGTCTTTTATAAGAGAAGGTGTTCTCGAAAATACTTATCCAAGTATTTTTGTGGTTAAGTTTGAGAACGAATACGATAATACCAGAAGGGTTTCATATAGCTACACTGATATACTGACAAAAGCAGTTGAGTTGGTTGTATATAAGGATGACAAAAAAATTCAGGTGTGTTAGTCCTTAGCCACTTCTCTTTTAAGAGTTGATACAGCTTTCTGAGAAAACTTAATAATATAATTGACCCGTATTTTTTTATGGGTTGCAAAAAAGGTCATTATTATTATAATGACTTTTTTGTATAGATATATACAATTGCACTTTGGATTTAGACATTATTGTCTATTTTTAGAGTGCATTTTCTATGAAGACATTTCAACACAAATTAATAATTTTAGCCGCTAAGCGTATTTCCTACGAATAATTTCATTAGCTTACTAATATATATAACATAGCAGAATTATTGATAAACTGGATTCATCTTGATAGTTAAAGATGTATATTTCAAATAAGGGGAGGATGGAGAAATGTCTCTGGAGTTGGTTAAAGAGGCCTTTAAGGTAAACAATTTATTAGGTGAGGATACAATTCAGACAGTTATCGAAAATGATATAATAGTCCCGGATACTAAGCCGGATATTGCCAGAGTGCTTCTTCTAGACGGAGATGTTTTCGTTACTGGCTGTGATACAGGGACAGACAGGGTAGTTACTTCAGGCTGTATTGTATGTAAAATCCTTTATATTTCCGATGATGAAGCAAGAAGTGTAAAGAGCATAATATCAAATATTCCTTTTTCCTATACTCTTGACGTACCTGGAGTAAGAGGTGGAATGAAATGCAGAACAAAAGGGCTATTGGAGCATATGGATTATAATCTTCTCAACGGAAGAAAAATAAATATCAAAGCAATACTGACTCTGAACTGTAAGGCAAATGATGAAATTGAGAGGGAGTATTGCTCAGGTGTGTCCGGACTAGAGGATGTACAGGTTTTAAAGGATAATGTAATGCTCAATTCTTATCTAGGGAGTAACAAGGTAAATTACGTTATTAAGGAGGACCTCGAACTGCCGTCGAGTAAACCTACAATAGCAGAAATTCTAAAGAACGATGTTAAAATTTCAGGAAAGGACTTCAAGATTGCTGACGGGAAGGTTGTTGTGAGGGGAGATATATCAGTTTCAACACTGTATATAGCAGATGATGATAATAGAAGCCTTCAATACATGGAAAATGAAATAGCTTTTAATCAGATTGTGGAACTTGACGGTGCAGACGAAGAAACCCGGGTAGATGTTGACTATGATTTGATAGATTATAAGGTTGAATCTCTGGAGGATAGTGACGGCGAGCTTAGAAACATACGGGCAGAAGTGAATTTAAACCTATATGTTGATGGAATCTGCAGCAGAGAGGTTGAAATTTTGTCAGATGCATACAGTCCAAAAGCCAGGCTCTCTTTGGAAAAGAATATTATCGAGCTTGACGAAATGTTTGCTGAAAACAGAAGCCAGATAATAATAAAGGATGTTGTTAATCTTTCTGACTGTTCTCCGGAGGTCTCGGAAATATTCAATGTTATAAGCAAATATAGTGTATCGGATCTAAGAGTAGAAGAGGATAGGGTTATTATCGAAGGGGCAGTTCAGAATAATTTGTTATACCTTGCTAATAGTGATGAACAGCCAATATTTAACTTCAAGAAAGACATACCCTTTAAGCAGGATATAGAAATAAAAGGCGCAAACAGAGACATGAAGCCTGAAATAGCTCTTGAATTGGAGCACTGCAACTACAGCATGGTTTCTTCCGACCAGGTGGAAATAAGGGTTGTAATTGGGGTGGGAACCAAGGTTGAAACTAAAAAGAAGATTCCTGTGGTAAATAAGGTTTTTGAGGGACTCGCAGATGAAAAGAAAATTCAATCCATGCCAAGTATAATAATATATCTTACACAGCCGGAGGATAGTTTGTGGAAAATTGCGAAGAAATATGGCACAACTGTGGATATTTTAATGAAAGTCAACAATATTAACGAAAGAGATGTTCTGACTGTAGGTCAGCAGATATTAGTACTTAAAAAGGTTATTTAATTTACACAATTTATTGCACTTTCAAAGAGGCATAAAAGTTTATATATTTTCAATTTAGGTGCTTGGTAATACAGGCACTTTTTTTATTGTCGAGGAAAGTATAAATCTTTTGTGAGAAAGTGCTTAGTATATTTCGATTGTTTCTAAATAGTAATTAGAGGAAATGGCTAATAATTACATATATGTATGTATTAATAGGTGAGGTTTTTTTTAACAGATAACGTTCAAAGTACTATCAATGTTGATTCTTATTGATTATAAAATGTATTTTGTATATAATGTACCTAAACTATTTGTTAAAGGAAGAAAAAAATGATTTCACTTGAGGCACATGCAAAGATTAATTTATCTTTGGATGTATTGGGAAAAAGGGATGACGGGTATCATACCCTTCAGATGATAATGCAGGCAATACAGTTACATGATACTATATCCGTTTATGAAATACCAGCCGGTGTGGAAATTATATGTGAGGCTCCGTTTGTACCCAATAACAGCTCAAATATTGCGTATAAGGCAGCTGAATTATTACTTCAGCAATATGGAATTAAAAGTGGCGTTAAAATAGAGATAGTCAAGAAAATACCTGTTGCAGCCGGCCTGGCAGGTGGAAGCACTGATGCTGCTGCAGTACTTAAAGGAATTAACAGTATGTTTTCATTGGGTATAGAAAAGGCTGATCTGAAACAATTGGGAAAAACAATTGGGGCAGATGTTCCGTATTGCATTATGGGAGGAACTGCTCTGGCTGAAGGTATCGGAGAAAAACTTACTGCACTGGCTTCGCCGGGAAATATCCCCCTTCTGCTGGTAAAACCCAGAATAGGTGTCTCTACAGCCTGGGTATACAAAAATTTCGATTTGGAAAGAGTGAAGGAAAGGCCTGATACACGGCTCCTGATTTCTGCTGTTGAGGCAGGGGATTTAAGGACTTTGGCAGGCAACATGAAAAATGTTCTTGAGAGTGTAACCCGACAAAAATATCCGGTAATAGAAAAAATAAAAAACGAGTTGATTAAGCTGGGAGCTCTGGGGAGCATGATGAGTGGCAGCGGGCCTACAGTTTTTGGGATATTTGAAGACGTTGAAAAAGCACAATATGCATTTAATAAATTAAAAAACAGTAAATATGAGTGTATATTAACACAAACTGTTTAATTAAGGAGGACAGCTATGGCGGGTAAATTAGCAAAAATAAATCTGAATGACTATAAGCCGTTGAGAGAGGTTATATTTAACTCATTGAGAGAAGCAATCATTATCGGAGAGCTTCGTCCAGGTGAAAGACTGATGGAGGTTCAGCTTGCAGAAAAAATGGGTGTAAGCAGAACTCCTGTAAGAGAAGCCATCAGAAAGCTTGAACTGGAAGGGCTTGTGGACATGATTCCCAGAAAAGGTGCTCATGTTGCTGAACTTTCAGTAAAAGACATAATGGATGTACTTGAGGTTCGTGCTTCTCTGGATGGCCTGGCAACAGCTCTTGCGGCAGAAAGAATTACCGATGATGAATTAAAGGAATTAAAACACATAAATGGTCAGTTTACTCAATATATTGAAAAGGAAAATTTAAATGGCTCAATTAAAAAGGATGTAGAGTTTCATGATATAATTTACAGGGCTTCCAGAAATGATAAGCTTATTACAATATTAAATAATCTCAGAGAGCAGGTTCAGAGGTTCAGAGTCATTTACCTTAAGGATTATAATAGCCCGAAGAATCTTATTAAAGAGCACAACGATATATTTGAAGCTATATCCTTAAGATCTATTGAAGCATCAAGGAGCCTTGCGAAAACACATATATTAAATCAGGAAGCTACCATATTGAACTCCATCAAAATGCAAAAAAATAAGTAGCAAGGTATTTAATCAGCAGACATTTTTAATTTTTTTGTATATAATAATTTGTATATAGTAAATTGTATAACAATGACATAGAAATAAGATTTTTCTACAATTGAAAAAAGATAATATAAACATCAACATTAACAAATTGTGCGTTGGAACAAAATGTAGAAAACACTTTTCAGGAAAAGGATAATATATGTGGTTTAATGAATTTTTATCAAAATACAAATCCGGAATATCTCATGAGTTCTTGTTTTATTTTAATGTAAAGGACTTAATGGATAATACCAGAAATTTATTTAGATATCTGGATGATGAATTCATAAAGCAAAGAAATTTTAGTATTGTTGCTTTTTATGATATATCAAGAGGTCTGACATTTTTAGAACCTGCCATGGAACGTGAATTCAACATGATCACCGGAAATGAGGCTTCAAATCTCTTTCGTTCAATGCCTTCAAAAATTTTCCCATATATAGACACTGCACTCAGAAGTACCAAGATGACATTGTTTATTGACCATGCCGAAAAAATTGTACCGGCCGGCGATCTGGGAAGCATGACCCTCGAGGAAAGAATGGCTTTGATCTGGTTGTCAGAATGGTCTGTAAATCCAAGAATATCAGCAGTTGGAAGCACCATATTTATGCTTGCGGATAATCTGGCTGACATCAGCAGGGAGTTTTTGAAGCCGGCCTACCGTATCGAGCCTGTTCTGGTAGAACTGCCAAATGAAGAAGAAAGAAAGAGCTATATAAAATATCTGCTTGAGGACAAAACGACACATTCGGAAATTACACTGGAAGAGTTCGCAAAGCTGTCCTCAGGACTGAACAGAAAAAGTATCAAGGATATAAAGCTGAAGGCAGAAGCTGAAGGAGTGCCTATAACCTTTGATTTTATAAAGCAGAAAAAGCATGATGTTCTGCAAAAGGAGTACGGAGATGTACTTGAATTCATATATCCCGAGATAGATTTTGATAATCTTGGAGGTATGGATGCCGCAAAGGCCTACCTGACAAAAAATATAATTGAGCCTATCAGAAGGGGCGACTCAAGAAGAGTCCCGATGGGAATACTTCTATGTGGACCGTCTGGTACTGGTAAGACACTACTGGTTGAAGCATTAGCCAAGTCAAGTGGTTTTAACTGTGTCAAGATAGATATGTCTAGAATATTGGGACAGTATGTAGGTGAAAGTGAAAAGAATTTCAAAAAATGCTTGTTGGGAGCAAAGTCTCAGGAGCCTGTAATAGTATTTGTCGATGAAATCGACACAGCTTTCAGAAGAGGTGAATCAGGAGACAGTGGTGTAAGCAGAAATATTTTCAGTGAATTTTTACAGTTCACCAGTAATACAAATAATAGGGGAAGAATTATATTTATAGCAGCAACAAACAGACCCGATCTTCTTGACGCTGCTCTGAAGCGAGCAGGAAGATTTGATAAGAAGATACCTATACTTCTTCCAGAGCTGGAGGAGAGGGCTCAGATATTTAAAATTGTTATAAACAAGTATTGCATAGATACAAACATTCAGGATTTCCTGCCGTATTCAAAGCTTGCAGAGAATTATACCGGTGCCGAGATAGACACTGTTGTAAGAAAAGCTTATGAGCTGGCCTGTAATAAAAAAGAAGGGCACCCGGTAATAACGGGTACTATTCTAAAGGAAGCTCTGAAAAAATGCAGACCGAGCACTCAGGATGTTGAATTTATGACCGAATTAGCTCTTGCTGAGTGTGATGATATCGACCTGCTGCCAAAGAAATACTGGGTAAGATTCGAAAAAGTGTCAAAACAGGCATAATTACTAACTAATATGTCAAAAGGATATTCTATCAAAGTTAATTACCATTTAAACCAAACTGTCCCTTTTACGCTGATAGTAATTGACTTTAGAAGCTTTTTATTATAAATTTAGAGTATTGAATATTTTGGAATTACAAGCTTAATTTAAATATACTACCATATTTTAAGGAGGAATTATAATGGGTTTATTTAGCAGACTTGGACAGATGTTCAGAGGCTTTTTCGGGTTATTTGTCGGAGGTTTGGAGGAAAGAAATCCCGAAGCACTGTTTGAAGATATTAAGAATCAAATTGATAAAGCAAGGCGAGAAGCGGAACATCAGATAATTGAAATCCAGACAAGTGCTGAAATGATAAAGATAGAAATGAAAAACGCAGAAAGAAATCTCAACGCTATCAAGGCCAGAGTGGAATCAGCTTCAAGAACTGGAGACAAGGAGCTTCTGGTTGAACTTCTTGTTCAGGAAGAAGAATATCAGACAGTGTTTGAAACTCATAAAGCCACATATGAAAATGCAATGATTCAGGTTGAGAAGATTCGTGAAGATTACAAGATATTTGAATCAGAAATGAATGCCAAGCTCAATGAACTCAAAACACTCAAGTCTCAGGCAAAAATGGCGAATCTCCGTGAAAACATCAATTCTGTTAACGCTCAGTACACATCTAAGAACAGCCGTGTTGGCAGCGTAAACGATAACCTTGACAGAGCACGTGAAATAGTAAATAAAAAGACTGCAAGAGCAAATGCTGTTGAGTCTCTTAACAACGATAACATTGATATGAAATTAAAGAGACTTGATATGAATTCTGCAAGAGACAGGGCAAAAGCAAGAGCAGAAGCGATGCTTGGCGGTGACAACGGTGGTTTTGAAGTTAAAGAGAAGACAGAAAACAAGGCTTCAAATTAATAAGTATTTTTCATGCAAACTATAAGTTACCGGAGATAAAGATCAGTATGGGAATAGTTATTCGCAGAGCAGAGAAAACCGATTTATCAAGAATTACGGAAATATACAATTGGGCGGTTGAAAATACAACTGCCTCATTTGATATTAACCCACAAACTGTTGAACAGAGAGCGTTATGGTTTTCACATTATAACCAGAAGCACCCTCTGATAGTATGTGAAATTGACGGCTTTGTAACAGGATATGCCTGCCTGTCAGAATTCAGAGTAAAGGAAGGCTATAAAAATACTTGTGAAATGTCGGTTTATATTGATCCCAATTTTCAAAACAAAGGAATTGGCAACAGATTAATGGGGGAAGTAATTGAGCTGGGCAAGAATAATGGTTTTCATACCATTATATCGGTCATTACCTCAGATAATGAGGTAAGTATAAAAATGCATGAAAAATACGGGTTTATTTTATCCGGGCACTTAAAAGAGGCAGGGTATAAATTTGGCAGATACCTGGATTGTTTATTCTATCAGTTATTCGTTTAGATAGAGTTATAGACAAATAGAATTAGAACAATAAAATGGTTTTTATTATTAAGGCATGTTTTATCGACTATACGTATCGCTGTACAGCAGCGGAATGAGGATTGTTATGAACGGAAACTTATTTTATAGTGCAATTTTCAGATTTAGAAATATTACTACTCTGATTTTCTGGAGTGCACTTGTATTCTTAATTAGCGGGGCACCTGACCTTCAGGGAGCAACCATAAATGGTATTGATATTACAACACTGGCAACGGGAGCTTATGGTGCAGGGGCTCTTCTATATGTTGTACTTGTAATTCAGAGTATGTTTAGCAAAAGTTTTTTGGAAGAAGTGCAAAGAAAAGAAAAGAAAAAAGAGATAAACAGATTAAATAGAGAGTGCTCCAGGCTGTCATCACAGACTAAGAATTATGCTACCCCTATTCAGAGACAGAAACTCAGAAAAATAATGCAGGATAAGGATGATATCTTTAACTCCTTAAAGAGGGGTGACGGGCATAGCTATCTAAAGGAAAAGATAGTAGAAAAAAGCTTAAACCTTGTAATTTCATATACACGGCTGATGACAAATTACTCAATCAGAAGCAAGGAATTATCCGAAATAAATATAAGCGATCTAATGAGTAAAATTAATGCCAACCGAAGAAAGCTCAGTTTTATGAAGGATGACAGAACCTACGAAGATGTTAAAAGCATAATTGAGATGGATGAACAGGTAATTAATAGAGTCAAGGAAGAAAAGAATGAACTTGAAAGAATACACGCCAGATTGGATTATATAGAGAGTATGCTCAGTATGTTTAAACACCAGATTGTGTCAAGTATTGAATCAGAGGAAATGGTTGAAAAGCTCGAGACAGCAGTAAATGAGGCAACGGCTCTGGATAATGTATTACAGGAAAGAAGACGAAATCAGATAAGAATGTAATACAAACAACAGTAATAATCGTAAATACCAGCTAATTGTTTAAATTTACAATTTAGGGGGCAAGCCCATGGAAATTACCACTGTCTATTCTTCTCCATATATAGAAATAACCAGACGTGAAGATGGATTTTATCTTGAGTCCTTTAAGAAAGGCTTAAATGTTGATGAATTTAATAAGATAATCGGTGCACATCCAGAAATACAAATTAATAATTTTACAGTTATAAAGGAAGCTTTGGTCTTTGCTCCTCAGCCTGCCCGCAAGTTTGCCCTGTCAAAAGAGCGAGTGGCCGTAGATATATCGGGAGATGGATTAAAAGCTTTTATTACTTTAAATGTAAGCTCAGCAGATATAGAAGGACCTGAAATAATCAGGGAGATAGTTGGGAAACTAAACGAAAAGGGTGTCGTCTATGGAATTAAAAAAGAGGCCCTTCTAAATTTATATACAGGGAAACCGATGTTAATAGCTGAGGGTACTTTACCTGAAAACGGCAAAGATTCGCAGAATACATATTACCAGCTGAAAGAGATAAAGCCTGAGATTAAGGAAGATGGAAACGTCGATCATTATGAACTAAATCTTATTAATATGGTTCAAAAGGGCGACTGGCTTGGTGAAAAAATCCATGCAACTCCGGGCAAGGAAGGTAAAACTGTACGAGGGACAATTCTTAAGCCAATGCCCGGAAAGAATTATCCTCTGTTATATGACAAAAAGACAGTAACCGAAGTTGTTGAGGAAAATAAAACAACACTTTTTGCACTGAGGAATGGGGCAGTTTACTTTCAGGGAGACAGTATAGGAGTATCAAACCATCTTGAAATAAAGGAAAGTATCGGTGTTAAAACGGGTAATATAGAATTTGACGGATTTCTCACAGTTAAAGGGACAGTAGAAGACAACTACTCTGTTGCCTCAACAAAGGATATTGAAATTCTTGGTGAGTACGGGGTAGGGAGCGTAAAAGAAATTATCAGTTCAGAGGGTAGCATATATATAAAAGGCGGGATTGCCGGAAGAGGAAAAACCATAATTCGATGTAAGAAAAATCTATATCTGAAGTATGTTGCAGATGCAGATATAATATGTGACGGAAGTGTACATGTTGGCTTTTATTGTTTAAACAGTAATATAACAGCCAAGGAAGTTATACTGGACTCTATGAAGGGACAGATAATGGGCGGAAGTGTTAATGCTGAGATAAGGGTAGTTTCAGCAATTATTGGTTCTCCAAGTGAGAAGCGTACATGTATAAGTGTCAGTGGTTTTGACAGAAATAATTATAAGAATAAATTGGATGTATTAAATGATAAAATAGAGGCTCTTAAAGTGGAAGTCTCAAAATATAAACAACAATTAGCTATATTCTCAAATCTTTATGATGGTGGACAAGTCCGAAGGGAACAGTTTGACACCATAAACGAGAAATATAATTTACTGAAAACAGAATTAACAGAAACAGAAGAACATAAGAGAAATATGGTTAATTACTTGAAAACAAAAGGTGAGGGTGAAGTATCCATATTGAAAAAAGCATACCCGAATACAATTCTTGAAATAAAGAGGATTCAAAAGGAACTCCATAAGCCTGTACTTAGAGTAAGTTATTACTATCATGAAGGAACAGTCAGGGAGCTATAGAAGTAATTTGAAAATTAGGTATTCATAGAATATAACTTTAGGGGGTAGCTGAATATGAACTATCAATCCATTTTGCAAAGAATTGAGAAGGAAAAAAAGGACAAAGTAATATCAGCGAAGCTTTACAGATATACAGGTTTAGTTCAGGCCATTGATTACTTTTCACAGAAACTGGTTTTCGAACAGATTATTGATGCGGCATTTGACTTTATTAATGAACTACTGCTAATTGATAATTCAGCCATTTTCGTCTACGAAAATAACGAATACATATTGAAAAAGGTAAAAGGCTATACTGACATAGTAAACAAAATACAGGTCACAGCTGGGCTTAAAAATCTGGCTACATTTAATGGAAGTATTCTGCATGAGCATGAAAAAATAGTAAAATTTTTTGACCCGAAATTGATTGATAAGCTTGAAGTCAATGCAACAGTTCCATTAATTATCGAAGGAAACCTGTATGGATTTATTTTATTGCAAAATAAAAGTATAGGCGAAGATGATTATATAATCTCTGAGGCATTAATGCGGTTAATCAATAATGCTTTGGAGAATTTCAGCAGGTATGAGAAGTTGGAGAGGCTTAACTCCGATTTGGATGAGAAGATATTTAATCTTTTTGCCATTAATCAATCCTCAAAAATTCTCTTAAGTGAGTTACGAATGGATGTTCTGTTCAGTATTTCGGTAGATGTTTTTTCAGAACTTACACGCAGTAAAATTACCGGCTTTGTTTTGTATGACGAAGGAGCCGAAAGATATATGCTGAAATCCTTTAAGGATGTTTTCTATAAGACCAAGGATGTTTATATTGATTTGACTCTTAACAGCCGGGCAAAAATCGATCCCAACAAGGTTATTATTGATCTCAGTAAGGACAGAGATGTCGCATATCTTGACAGCTTGTTTTACGGAGCCTCCGAGCAGCTGGAGCAGCTTGAGTCAAAGTATATTGTATTGATTCTTAAAGATCTAAAGATACTTGGCTTTGTAAGCTTAAGTGAAACAGTCACCGGCAGCACTTATGGAGCTGGAATATTTGAGCTAATTGAGAGTTTAGCCTCATCAACATACACTGCATTGAGTAATGCCATGCTGTTTGGACTTGTCAATGACCAGAAGGCTGTGATTCAAAAAAAGCTGGACAAACTGGTTTCGCTGAACAACTTATCAAAAAATATAAGCAGTTCAATCAGAATTGATACTTTACTTGAAACTTGTATAAATACATTGCAAATATCCTTTAATGCTTCAAAGGGAGCATTTTGCCTATATAAAAAGGAGTTAAACAAATTTGATATTTGTAACACAATAAATCTGGAGCATTGCACTAATAAGTCCATAGTACCAAACCAGTACTGGAAGCGGGTATTTGAGGGTGATACGGTTTATGCAATGGGGCAGGAAAATATTGAAAAGTTTTTGGGAGAAAGTCTTGCTACCGATATCGGAGAAGCCCAGGGTGTTTTGCTTATACCTGTGTATATAGATATGATAAACATTGAGGTACTCGGAGTCATGGCAATATTCCAGTATGAAGGTATCCAGCTTGATAACGAAGAAAACATGCTGATTCTTGAGACAATAGCAGGGAATATCGCCCCTGTACTGAATAACCTGCTTATAATGCAGCTTCAGCAAAGGTTTATGCTGCCAAATTACATTGAAATATTTAAGAAGGAGCTAAGAGAGGAAGTAAGGCAGGCGTTGGAATACAAACTGGACTTAACGGTACTTCAGATTATGGATGAAAAGGGTTCTCTTTTCAAGGAAAATGCCATAATAGATAAATTAAGGGAAACCTTTAAAAATGTATATCCCTTCTCACCAAATAATATTTTTGTAATTGAAAATTCCGGTGATACGGAGTTGAATAAAAAAATAGAAAGTTGTACAAGCGACAGAAAGCTTGTTATTAAGAAAATGAAGCTTAGGTCAGATTTCACGAGTTTTGCAGGCTTTTTCGATTTGTACAGATAAACCAATTTAAGGCAGCGGAAGGTGTTGTTTGTGGAACTGCTTATAGGAACAGACATAATAGAAGTTGACAGGATTAAATCTTCTCTTGAGAATAAAGTAAACGGGAGATTTTCTGCACGGGTTTTTACCGAGAATGAAGTCCGATATTGCGAAGGCAGAAGCGCTTCAAAGTATCAGAGCTATGCGGCCAGATTTGCAGGTAAAGAGGCCGTATCAAAAGCATTTGGTACTGGAATCGGAGAGAATGCCCTATTTAATGAAATTGAAATTCTTAATGATGATAACGGCAAACCCTACGTTAATTTATACGGAAGGGCAAAAAAGTATTTTGAATCTTTGGGTGCCCAGGGGATTTCTATCACACTTTCACACTGTAAGGAATATGCTGTAGCTTATGTTATAATAACAATAAATAAGTAGAAATTGCATTACTAAAACTTTCTGGAGGAATTAGCCGGAAAGTTCTTGTTTATTGTCAAGAAAACTTTGATAATTTAATCATTTAACAGTTTCTGCTGTTGAAAACATTTTTAGACCGGAGGATTATTCACGTGAGACAGCTTTCTTTCCTGCATACTTCAGACCTTCATTTAGATGCACCTTTTTCTTCAATCGGGGATGAGGCAAAGGCTCACATCAGACAAAATGAAGTGGAGAGCACTTTATATAAAATCTGTGAAAGGGTTCAGGAGGAAAGAATAGAGCTCCTTCTGATAAGCGGCGATTTATTCGAGGATAAATATGTCAAGGGTTCAACAATACTAAAGGTAAAAAACATATTCTCTGAATTATATAATACAGAAATAATCATAGTGCCCGGAAATCATGATCCCATATATGACAATTCATATTACAAAACAACTGCGTGGGGCAGCAATGTACACATTTTGGAGGACACAAAGCAGGCCTTGTTTCTTGAAAAGCTTAACACATGTGTTTACTGTCTGGGAGTAAAGCAGGATATAAAAAAAGATTATGACCAGCTTCTTAATATGGAGATGGAACAGGACAGATTTAATATACTTGTATTTCATGGGACTGTTGACATGCCCTTTGAGGAGGAAAACTACAATTCAATAACTTCACAGGAGTTATTTTCTCTTGGTATGGATTATATCGCACTGGGGCACATGCACTGCTACAGCGAATTAAAAAACGGAAGGACAGTATTAATTAATCCGGGAAGCCCCGAACCACTAGGCTTTGATGAAGAAGGAGAACACGGCTTTGTACAAGGAATAATGACTTCACCGGAAAATAAGGCTAAGCAGACAGTTGTACGTTTTATTTCTTTAGCAGAAAGACATTATCACAATCTTGAAATCAATATAAGCGACTGCGTTAGTGACACAAGTGTCATAAAGAAAATTTCAAAAGAACAAAATTTACAAAAAAGTGATTTATATAAAATAACAACTACAGGCTTTATAAGTAAGGATTATACTCCTGATCTGGGTTATATCACCGATGGCTTAAAGGATATGTGCTTTTTTATTAAAATTGAAAACCGGACGTCTGTGAGGCTGGCTTATGAAGAATATCTTGAAGATCCCGGGATTAAGGGGGAATTCGTGAGAAGAATTCTTGACATGCTACAGGCTGAAGGTTCTCAGGAAAGACGTTATACGTTGGAGCTGGCAATGCAATATGGACTTCAGGCACTTGAAAATGAAAGGGTTGACGGATGAAAATCAATAAACTTTACATACGAGGCTTTGGAAAAATTGAAAATTTTGAACTTGACCTGTCAAAGAACATAAACGTAATATACGGACCAAATGAAAGCGGAAAATCTACTTTAATGGGCTTTATCAAAGCCGGTCTATTCGGCCTTAAGGGCGGCAGAACTGATAAGGAAGGTCTTGCAGCAGAAATAAAAAGATACAGGCCCTGGAGTAATTCCAGGTATGGGGGCTATATTAACTTTGAACTTGACAATCACACGGCTTATAGAATTGACAGAGATTTTGAAAGCAACAGTGTAAAACTTTATGACAGTGAATTTAACGAAATTACAGCTGCTTTATCAGGAAGTAAAGATGGAAGAGGTATCGCCGAGAAGCTCATCGGTGTAAATGAAGGTCTATTTGAAAAAACTGTTTTTATCAGACAATTGGGAACGAAGATAGATGCTTCCTCGTCAAAAGATCTTATAGACAGAATATCAAATATCGGACAAAGCGGTTTTGAAGACATTTCGTATAAAAAGGCCAATACTGCTTTAAAAGAAGCATTAAAATCCCAGGTGGGGACCGAGAGAAGCTATACTCGACCTTTGGACATCATAAGCAAAAGGCTGGGGGAACTTCAGCAACTGCAAATAAAAATCATGCAGGAAAAGGAAACCCGCTTGGCTTTAATGGATACTCTCAAGGAGCTTGATACCGATATAGCAATAATCCAGCAGAAAGAAAAGCTTTTGTCCCTGACTGCTGAGTTCAACAGTGTCAAGGAGAAACTTTTATATCAGAAGGGCAAGCAGGATGAATTGCAGTATCTTAATGATGGGGTAGCACTCATAAAAACAAATATTAAAAGACTATCGGTAGACAAGGAAACTCTGACTGAAGAATTACTGAAAGCAGCGGAACAGAAAGCCGGACTGGAAAAGGATTTAAAAGAAGAGGAATACCCTGAAACAGAAAAAGATCTTGAAGGACTAAAAAAGCTTATCAAGGTATGTGATATCTGTGGGGTTGTGACCTTAACCTCAATGCTTGCGACTGTCTGGTGTGCTTTAAGTCCGAGGCTTTTTCCGATACATATTTCAGCTATACCTTTAATTGCTTTCATAGCTATAGTTATATTCCGGAGTAGTAAACAAACTTCTTTTGTGAAGCTAGATAAGCTGAAAGCAGCCAGGGCTAAAAGAGTAGTAGAACTTAAGTGTCAGCTGGAAAGTGTACTGGGAGTTAAAGCAATTGCTGATAACCAGCTGACTGGACTGAATGAGCGTTTGAATATTGAGAGGTCCCAATACGAGCAGCAGCTCAAGAGATTGGAAAGTATGCGTTTAACCTATAGAAGTCAAGATCTGGACGAACTTGAAAGAAGGGCAGATGAACTGTCCAGCGGTATATTAAAACTACTGGAGGAAGTTTCGGTAAATTTATTGGAGAGTGAGGCAGCTCTTGTAGAAAAAGTCCTTGAAGATTTTAAATCAAGCCCTGATATGGAATTGAACCGGCTGAAGAATTTTTATTCTGAACAGCTTCAGCAGAAGAAGATTGAAAGGGCAGGGTTGGATTATCAAGTGAATAAGATTTCCAGCGCCGTGGAGGCTCAGGCTGTTGAGTTGGAGATGAACAGGCTGACACAGCAAAAGAAGGCCCTTGAGCAGAGAGGAGAAGCTCTGAGCATCGCCATGGCAACACTTGATGAGGCCTCAAAGGAGGTGCAGAAAAAATTGCTACCGGTAATGAACAGTACCTTTACCAAAACCTTCGAGAATTTAACTTCACAAAGGTATCAGGATACAAGGGCCGGAGACCAGCTCAATATAATGCTGCACCATCCTGACAGTGATTTGATAGTACCCGTGTCAGCGCTAAGTAATGGAACCATAGATCAGCTGTATCTGTCACTTAGAATTGCGGTAACTGAGACAGTTTTCAATATTAAGGAAAGACTTCCACTAATTCTGGACGAACCCTTTGCCCAGTACGATGATAAGAGGACCGAAAATGCACTGAAACTGATAAGTGAACTGGGTAAAAAACAGCAGGTGATTATATTTACCTGTAAGCAAAGGGAAATTGAAATGATAGAAAACCTCGGCTTGGCAGCATCATGTAAAATATGTTCGTTGACACAGAGGTAAAATAAAAATATAGTAAAACTGTAACCAAGCGAGGTGACACCTGTCAAATAGTTTGAATGTATATTATGGGGATAAAAAAAGATGAAAAAATATAAAATTTTAATAGTATTGATATGTACAGTCTCTTTGTTGCTCACAGGCTGCAGCAGTAGAGAAATTCCTGTAACAAAAAATGAACAGCTATTAAGCGGTATAACACCAGAGAATGCAGCTGTCATAACTGAAGCGGTTGTGGATATGTTTGATAAGCCGGATATTCTTGGAAACAGATTAACCCAGGTGCTTTTTAACCAAGTTGTAAAAGTTATAAAAGAAGAGAACTCCTGGTCAAATATAAAGCTTCTTGATGGCAGTACAGGTTGGATAAGAAGTAAATATGTCAGCAGAAATACCGATAGCGTTACAGACGGCAGTATAAATAATAAAATAATAGTTACTGCCAAAATAGTTGATATCTATACGGGAGCAAATAATGCTGTAAATTACAAGAAGGTTGTACTTGGCACTGAGTTATATTCCATAGGAAAAACAAAAACCGGCTACGACGTACTTCTTCCCGGCAATAAAAGAGGTTGGGTTGAAGAAGGAGGAGTTATAGCAATTCCCATAGAGGATAGTACTGTGCCTAAAACAAGTAAGGATGACTTTATTCAGACAGTTAAAAAGTTTAAAGGTACTATTTTTATTATGGGCGGTTTAAGTCGCTGGGGAATGGATTCCTCAGGGCTTGTATATATATGCAGTAAAATAAACGGGGTTGAAGTTCCACGAAATATTGAACAAATGAGCAAAACCGGAGCTACCATTATCCTTGAACAGCTGCAACCCGGAGACCTTATTTTCTTCAGCACCGATAGTCTTAAGAAGGACGTAAATGATGTAGGAGTGTATTTGGGTGATAATAAGTTTATTCATTCCAGTGCAACCAGAGGAGTAATAGATGAATCCCTCGAAGATAGCTACTATAAGGATAGAATTTGTACAATACAAAGAATTTTTTAAGCCTCTAGTCGAAATATACTACCATCACCCTAAAACAAGTTTACCTAATAGTGTGGCAATATCTGCAGCTGAATGTGGTTTCCCTAGATATTTAGAGTTTTCCCGCATGGTATTAAGGGCAACAGGGTCATTGGCCACCTGTGATAAAACACTTATAAGCTGGCTCGTATCGTCTATTTTGTTGGCAACACCACTCCTGATAAGGAAATTTGCATTGCCTTCTTCCTGCCCGGGAATAGGTGAAATAATGAATATCGGCAGACCTTTAACCAAAGCCTCGGAGATAGTCATACCTCCGGGCTTTGTTATTAAAAGATCACTTATATCCATCAGTTCATTTATTCTGTCTGTATAACTTAATATAAGAACCTTTTTGTTACTTTTATTTGCACTTTGCTCAAGTTGAGCCTTTAATTTTTGATTTGTTCCAGTAACGGCAATAATCTGGATATCAATTTTACAATCCAACAGAGATGCCATTGTATTGTCTATATTGCCGAATCCCATGCCTCCTCCCATAACCAGCACTGTGAACCTGTCCTCCAAGCCCAGTTCCTGTTTAAGTTTCTTTTTGTCTACTCGATTTAGAAACTTTGGGGAAACAGGTATGCCATAGGGAAAAATAATGTTTCCCGGGACACCTCTTTTTATCATTTCTGACTTCATTATATCATTGGCTACAATAAATGCATCCATCCCATTGTCAAGCCAAAGTGAATGAACTACGTAGTCTGTTAGTATTGCAACCGCAGGAATATTTATTTTATTTTTCTCCTTTAAGGAGGATAACATCTGCATTGGGAAAGGATGCGTACACACTATTGCCGAAGGCTCATAATCAGCTATAAGCTTCTTTAACTTAAATGACAACAAGTTATTCATTGCCTTACTTATATCATAAATTCCTGTACCTGTTCCCGATGCGGTATATAATCTGCTATATAATCCGGGACTTCTTTTAAGAGCGCCAAGGTAACTGTTTACAACAATTTTATCTACAATTGGATTTATATATTTCAACGTATCCAAAATATCAACCGCCCAACCTGTAAACTGCCTTTCTATAGATTCCTTCAGTGCTTCGGCAGCTTTCATGTGACCTGCTCCTACAGAAACATACAGTATTAATACCCTCATAATGATCTCCATAAAAAATGTTAAAAAATAAGTAATTTATATTCAATATAGATTTTTGACATTATGGACAAGATTAATACTAGTACTTTATTTTATATTACGAATATTTTAACAATCAGTTACTCAAAATAATAAGGCAGGATTAGGAGTTTTTTTCTGAGATACCTAATTTGAAGTATTAAGCAGAACTAAACTCAAATATAGTTCGTTTGTGAATTTCGGAAGGAGGCAGAAGGTTGAAAAAGCATATAAAGTTGATTGCTTTTTGTTTAGTTGTAATTTTTAGTCTTATTGTTTTAGGTCAGGGAACGCAGTATTTTACCGGTACCGCATCAGCTTTAAAGCTAGGTGACAAGGGGCAGGAAGTTAAGGATATGCAGCAGGAGTTGAAGAACTGGGGATATTTTGATGGGAAGGTAAACGGTATCTATGGATATGATACTTTTACATCAATACTTAGATATCAGAGGAACTACGGATTCCGTGCAAGCGGTATTGCTGACAAAAATACGCTTCTATCAATGGGATTGGGCAAGTATGTACAAACCGGAACGGTTAACGCAGCTTCAAGAAGTGTAACCGATGAACAGCTCCTTGCCAGAGTAATAAACGGAGAGGCCAGAGGTGAGCCCTACGAGGGACAGGTCGCTGTTGGTGCAATAGTCCTGAACAGAGTTAAGAGTTCAAAATTTCCTAAAACAATGGCAGGCGTAATTTATCAGCCGGGAGCTTTTACAGCTGTATCAGACGGACAGATTAATGTGCCTATCGATCCAAAATCAACAGTTGTGAAAGCAGCCAGAGATGCTCTGGCAGGGTGGGATCCGACTTATGGATGTCTGTATTATTGGAATCCGGCAACTGCTACGAGTAAATGGATATGGTCAAGGAAAGTTAAGTTAAAAATTGGTAAACATTGGTTTGGAATATAAATATGGAGGTGAGCAAAAGTGGAAGAAAATGAGTACAAAAACTTGAACGACAGAAATGATGGTTGGAGGAGAAGAAAACGCATGTCCTGGGCTGTACCTGTTGCTATTGTCGCTGTATTGGCATTAGCGGGGGTCTCAATCTGGGGTTATTATCAAAACCGTCAGCTTAATGATATGAAAATTATGATGGGAAATCAGTACAGCAGAGCGTTTATGGACCTTAATGAGTATGTTGACAATCTTGAGGTACTGCTTGCTAAGTCAATGGTTACATCTACACCTAAAGGGACTTCAACAATGCTTGAAGAAGTATGGAGACAGGCTAATCTTGCACAGACAAATATGGGTCAGCTGCCGGTATCCCCCCCCATACTTGAGAAGACATCAAACTTTCTTACACAGGTTGGAGATATGGCCTATGCATATAATACAAAAACCATGAATGGACTTCCTTTAAGTGATAATGAATACTCAATGCTTGAAAAAATGCATGGCTATTCGCAATCACTTCAAAACAGCCTCCATGGTATTGAGGAGCAAATTAACAGCGGTAAAATGTCCTGGGGTACAACTGGAGGAACAAGACAGCTTAAAAACCAGGGTTCAGGCAATGTCCAGTCAACACAGTTAAATAATGTGGATAAAAACTTTCAGGAATATCCTTCAATGATTTATGACGGACCATATTCGGATCATATGATGAAGGTTAAGCCTGTTGGATTGAAGGATAAAACAGTCACTGTTGCAGAAGCAGAACAAATTGTAAGAAAGATAATAGGAAATGATAAGATCAAAAGTGTAACAAGACTCGAAAATAATAAGGAAGATAGCATAGATACCTATCGTTTCAAGGTAAATTACAATAACTCTGGTAATGATGGCAGTGCTGAAGTCGATATTACCCAAAAGGGTGGACAGATTTACTGGATGCTGAGAAACAGAAGTGTAGATGGTGTAAAGCTTTCTATGGATGAAGCAATAAAGGCCGCTCAGGCTTATCTAAAGAAAAATGGATTTGCCAGTATGAAAGATACCTATTATATGAAAAATGATGGTATTGCCACAATATGCTTTGCCTATGAACAGGAGGGAGTAACTGTATACCCTGATCTTGTAAAGGTTAAAGTAGCATTAGATAATGGAGAAATAATGGGATTAGAGTCAAAGGGATATTTATATAATCACAAAAAAAGGGATATACCTAATACATCTCTTACCGTTAAAGAGGCAAGAAGTAAAATAAACAGTAAGCTTAAAATAGAAAAAGAGGGAAGAGCAATAATCCCTACCAACTTCAAAACCGAGAAATACTGTTATGAATTCCAAGGGACTTTAAACGATCAAAAGTTCCTACTGTATATCAACGCAGCAACAGGGGTTGAAGAAGATATCTTATTGCTTGTGAGTACAGATGAGGGTACTTTGACAATGTAAGAATAGTCAAGAATAAAATTAATCGAGTAGGAGGTAGCTGATTATTTCAGCTACCGACCTCTCACAGCACCGTGCATACCGTTCGGTACACGGCGCTTCAATAAGAATTAACATACTTTCATGTACGTATTATATAAAGAAATCAA
>JAEYWA010000259.1 GCA_023431385.1 Bacillota bacterium
AACCTCGCAGGAGCTCTGAATCCTAATATCCTCAGGAAGCCTTTGGTTTAAGGCATAGGAGAATTTCTCACCAGGGATTCTGGACTCTGTATCAAAGACTGCTACATTACCCATGGCGTGAACACCGGAGTCAGTACGGCTGGCACCAATCACAGTAATCTGCTCTCCAAGGAGATTTGTCAAGGCTTCATTTAGCACACCCTCTATGGTTATGGCATTGGGCTGTACCTGCCAGCCACAGTAGGAAGTACCATCATAAGCTACAATTAATTTTACACGCTTCATTTTCGCTACCTCCTAAAACCACGGTATGAAAATATTCAGCACAATCAGGAGCGCCAGATAACCTGCAAGAATTAGATAGGCAAAGGCATCCCTTTTATGGTAGTGCAGAGGTTTCATCTTAGTACGGTGACTCCCGCCATTGTAACATCTTGCCTCCATGGCCATAGCTAGGTCAGTAGCACGACGGAAGGCTGATATAAACAGTGGCACTAAAAGTGGAATCAGAGATTTGGCTTTCTTAATCAGTCCGCCAGACTCGAAATCAGCTCCTCTTGCCATCTGGGCTTTCATAATCTTGTCGGTCTCTTCTAATAAGATAGGAATAAACCGTAAGGCGATTGACATCATCATTGCTATTTCATGAATCGGAATCTTAATCTTTTTCAGTGGGGACAGACCCGTCTCTAAACCGTCAGTTAAACCATTTGGAGTGGTGGTAAAGGTCATAAGGGAGCTGCCGATAATGAGCAGCAGAATTCTTGTGGCCATAAACAAAGCCTGCAAAAGGCCCTCCAAGGTAATCGTGAAAATCCAGAACTTCACGAGAACCGTATCCCCATTGGTCATAAACATATTAAAAATTACCGTAAATAGAATCAGGAAAACTACCGCTTTTAACCCCTTTACTATATGTCTAAATGGCACCTTGGATAAACGAATAATAGTAAATAAGAATGCCATTACTACCGCATAACCTGCAAAAGAGTCAAATAGAAATAAGGAAACAATGTATATAATTGTAGCTAACAGCTTGACTCTGGGGTCTAGACGGTGAATCACCGATTCCACCGGATAATATTGTCCAAATGTAATATCTCTTATCATAGTTGCTCCATATCTTTTAATATACTACAGTCTTCCTGTGGATTTTGCCCAAACCAGAATGTCATGTCTGGCCTCTTCAATAGTAGTAGCCTTAGGATCCACCGGAATACCACAGTTCTTCAGTTCATGCATAATGTAGGTGACTTGCGGAGCTGCCAGCCCCATCTCCTCCAGCTCTCTATACCTGGCAAAGACATCAGCGGGTTTTCCATCCATGGCCACAGACCCTTTATTCATTACAATGATACGCTCCACATACTGCGCAACGTCCTCCATACTATGGGATACTAGAATAACCGTTATCTTTCTCTCCTTATGAAGCTTACTGATCTGACCCAGTATCTCATCTCTTCCCATAGGGTCTAAACCAGCTGTTGGCTCATCTAAGATTAGCACATCTGGATGCATGGCAAGTACTCCGGCTATGGCAACTCTTCGCTTCTGTCCACCGGATAGCTCAAATGGGGATAATTGATATAACTCAGGTCCGATACCTACCTGCTGTAATGCCTCCTGTGCTCTATAGATGACTTCACCTTCAGGGAGGCCAAGATTGGTCGGTCCGAACATAACATCTCTTAAAATAGTCGTTTCAAAGAGCTGATGCTCCGGATACTGAAATACCAGACCCACCTTACTTCTAAGTTCTTTCATGGAGTATTTTTCTTCATATATATTCTGTCCATTGACAGTAATGATCCCAGACGTAGCCTTCATAAGTCCATTAAAATGCTGAATAAGAGTGGATTTACCGGAACCGGTATGCCCAATAAGACCGATAAACTGCCCAGGCTCTATCACCAAATTAATATCAGACAATGCTTGTTTCTCATAGGCAGTGCCTGGACTATATATATAATTCACATGTTCTAATTTGATTGACATCGGTACTACCCTTTCCTACTACTACAGTTTCTTCAATTCCTCTACCAGTTCTTCTTTTGATAAGATAGCATCCGGTAAAGGAAGTCCAGCCTTCTTCAGTTCATACGCTAACCCCGTTACCTGAGGTACGTCAAGACGATACTTCTTTAAAGTCTCGACCTGAGTAAAGATCTCCTTTGGAGTTCCTTCCATTACTACTTTACCATGATCCATTACAAAGATCTGATCTGCATCAATTACTTCATCCATATAATGAGTGATTAGGATAATGGTAACCTTCTCCTGCTTGTTGAGCTTCTTAACAGTCTTCAAGACTTCTTTTCGCCCGTTAGGGTCCAGCATGGCTGTTGGTTCATCTAAGACAATACAACGAGGTTTCATTGCCATAATTCCGGCAATGGCAACCCTTTGCTTCTGTCCACCGGATAACTTATTTGGTGAATGGGTTCTATATTCATACATACCGACAGATTTAAGAGCTTCCTCTACTCTTGTCCAAATCTCCTCGGTGGGAATTCCGAGGTTTTCAGGTCCAAAGCCCACATCCTCCTCCACAACGGTAGCTATAATCTGGTTGTCCGGATTCTGAAACACCATGCCTGCAGTCTGACGGATGTCCCAAAGATGCTTTTCATCTGCGGTGTCCATACCGTTCACCCAAACAGTACCCTCAGTGGGAACCAAAATGGAATTCAGATGCTTGGCAAAGGTAGACTTGCCGGAACCATTGTGACCTAAGATCGCAATAAAAGAGCCTTCTTCCACTTCCAAAGAAACATCAT
>JAEYWA010000267.1 GCA_023431385.1 Bacillota bacterium
ATAATACAATAGTTGCTACAGTTATGAGCAACATGGGCTTGGATATTATGGCTAAAAACAACGGCCTTGTTATAGAGAAGACAAAGGTTGGAGACAGATACGTACTTGAAGAAATGCTTAACAAAGGATATATGCTGGGCGGTGAACAGTCGGGTCACATCATTTTCCTTGAGCACAATACCACCGGTGACGGGTTATTGACAGCTGTTCAGCTGCTGAAGGTATTAAAGGACTCGGGTAAAAAGCTTTCCGAGCTTGCCAGAGTTATGCAGGTACTGCCACAGGTACTTATTAATGCAAAAGTGTCAAATGAAAAGAAATACAAGTACCTTGACGATGAAGTAATCAAGAAGATGTGCCAGGAGCTGGAGGATGAATTCAAGGGTGAGGGAAGAGTGCTTATCAGACCTTCAGGAACCGAGCCTCTGGTAAGAGTAATGATTGAGGGCAAAGACAAGGAAAGCATTACAAGACGTGCTAAAGAGCTTGTGAGAGTTATAGAGGGAAGACTATCTTAAGCAGTATTTGATCATGACAGCTTGAACACTGCAGTTTGAACATGTCAGTTTGTATATAGCTTGAACATAGCAGTCTGGTCATGTCAGTATGCTTGGCTACAGCGTTTGAACATAGCAGTATGATCATAGTAATTTGAGAATAGCAGAGAATTTGACTAACCCCAGAGAACAAACCGCGAGGTGGGCGGCTTGTTCTCTGGGGTTTAGAATTTTTGAGGTTGTATTGAGGTTTATTCTAAGCTATTTACTTTGTATTAAGACCAATCCGCCTAAACAGAGTATTATTCCCAAAATATTCTTTATAGTTAATACTTCCTTGAAAAAGATTAATCCAATTGGCAATAGAAGCAACATAGCAGCTACGTTTGAAAAAATACCATTATAACTGATATTCCCGCCTGCTCTATAAGCTAACAAAAAGCCGGTTTCAAGACCTACTATCGCCAACCCCAGAGCAATACTCGTCCAGTTTAAATTCTTAATAGAGCTTCGTAAACTTTCACCTTCTGGAGAATAAATCGGAAACAATATAATACATGCCAACATTGCAGTCATATAAGTTACTGCAAGAGATAAAAAAGGATTGGCATTATTAGGAGTTAGCTTTAAGAAAGTGTGGTACAGTACATTCGAAATTATAACAAGTAGCATAGCCAGATAATATACCCACATATTATTTACACCCCTTTATTGAAAAATTATACTCACTCACCAGTTCCATGATGGCATGCAAGTAATTGTATAATTATACATGGCAAAAAGCCGAAATGTCAATTAAGTTTATCCAAATAAAAGAAAATATAGATCCTGACATGGATGAAAAATAACGCTGCAGACCTGGCGATTGTGACATGACCAAAGGTTTATCGATTTTTGTGTAGAATTAATTAGCGGAAAAAGTGTAAACTTATATTCTGTTCACCTGAATAAATATACACATTTCTTAACATTATACAAAGATATAGTCTGGGGAAATAATACAGAATATAAGATAGCCAAGGATTAAGATTATATGTTTATTGACAATTTTAGTCAAATTATACTATATTATTAATAAATAAAAAATGTAATCAGTTCAAAATTAATGAAATAGAGAGAGAAGGTGGAAGTAAAGTAATTCACAAACAGCGTGGATTACAAGGTTAACGGACGAGCCACGGTTGTAATCAGTGGTGATTGACACATGTATTTTAAATATTTATTGGAGGGCATAGCGTGAAAAATACGTTTAGTAAGTCATCGTGTATTTCACGCAGCGAAAAGCCACTACGTGTCTTTTCAAAATTATTTGTGTACGCGCTATGCGCGTAGATGGAGGATAATAATGTCAAAAGAATTGACGATTGCAATGCTTCAAATACCATTTACCGGGTCAATGCTTGATTCAAATCTGGAGAATAGGAAGGAGCAGAGCAGAAACTACATAAAAATGTATATAGAAAATATATCTCTACTACATCCTAACGTAGATATGATTGTTTTGCCTGAGCTATCTCTTGTAGGTGTGGACTTATTAAGATGGAAGGAGTCAGCCGAAACAATTCCGGGAAAAACATCTAACCTCATGGCGGAAATGGCAAGGAAGTATAATAAGTGGATAGTTGCCGGTTCAATGTTTGAGATCACTGAAGATGGAGAAAGTGCGTATAATACTTGTTTAGTATTCAATCCGGAAGGAGAAATAGTATGTAAGTATAGGAAAGTATTCATTCCATTTCCACTGGAGCCATCAAGACCTGGAAATGACTTTCCGGTATTTGATATACCCGGTAAGGGTCGGGTGGCTGTATGTATCTGTGCAGATATTATGGTGCCTGAGATTATTAGAAATTTCGTGTTTAATGGAGCGGAGTTACTGATTAAACCTACGTTACAGGCTATATGGATTGGAAATAAGCGTATGCATGAAACAATTTGCACGACCAGAGCAATGGAAAATCAGTGCTATCTCGTAGCAGTTAATTCTCCGGCACCACAAGGTATGGGTAACTCGTGTGCATTTGATCCTGAAGGCAGAACCATGGAAATACTCGGTGAATGCGAGGGTTACTCGCTAATTACTGTGGACTTTGAAAAAGTGCATACTGTTAGAACCAAGGGTTCTTGTGAGGGGACATTCCAGTTTTTAAATCTCTTAAAGGATTACAAGAATATTGGAGTTCCGGTGGATAAATGTTATCAGAATGGATTTGAAAATACTTATCTTTACAAAGAAGTACTCAAAAAATCAGCATTTGAAAACCGTTAACAAAGTAGGACACATAATGTATGATGTGGAGTACAATAGAGCTGAAAATCGATTACAGACCTCTTGGAAATGGAGAGATATGTTTCTGAACAAAACCAGACCGTGAAAAATCGGCCTGGTTTGTTTGTAAATGAAAAGAAATACTTAAATATGTTGACATTTTTAGGTCAATTGAAATATATTATAATATGTAAGCTTAAAAGCTTTAAATTTTTATCGGGGGGGTGGAAGAAAGTACAGGATTAAAAGTTAAAATTAAAGGCGCCAGGACAGAAATATGAAGATTCCATTCATTAGCTTTCTGTTGACGAGGTGAAGGAAGCGGTTCACGAAACTAAACGTGAATCGTATCGAAAGATTCGGCGGATACCTTCCGGTTGTTACAATCGAAAGAGACTAAACAAAACTTGCAGGCGACTGCATGAACAAAAAAGTCTCACGTAGCTAATCCTGATTCAATTCTATTATTATCTCAAAGCAAAAACAAAAGAATATTTTTATTGGGGTCGTGTTATGCCTGTAGGATAGAAGCGTGGCTTAGTAATTATTGCTTCTCTGGAGATATAGTCTGAGGACAATACTGGAACTATATCACAGTATTATTATGCTTTTTGGTATATTATAAATCTCCTGACTCTGCAAACTTAGCATACGATTAGTTATGCCTGAATGAGGACCCTATACTCGAAATGAAACCATATTTTACTCCAAAATACTATGTAGTTTAGTGCTTGAAATGACTCTTAATGGCAAATTATTTTGTGTTAAAAGCTAAGTGCCTGTAGAACTACATATGAATGGCAAGTCAATTATTAATTTATTAAATTAAGGAGAATTTTATTATGTGCGGAATAGTTGGATATATAGGAAATAAGAAAGCAATACCTGTTTTAATTAATGGTCTTTCAAAGCTGGAGTACAGGGGCTATGACTCGGCTGGAGTTTCAGTAAATGAGGACGGAATTCTAAAGGTTATCAAGTGCAAAGGAAGACTAGCCTGCCTTGAAGACAGACTGGAAACTGAAAAGCTCGAGGGATGTATGGGAATAGGGCACACAAGATGGGCTACTCACGGTGAACCCAATGATGTTAATTCTCACCCTCATATCAGCCAGAGCGGGGAAATTGCAGTTGTTCATAACGGTATCATAGAAAATTATATGCAGATAAAGGAATTTTTACTGAGCCAGGGCTATACCTTCCAGTCTGAAACCGATACAGAAGTAATTGCTCATCTGGTGGAATATTATTACGAAGGAAGTCTGGTTGATGCAGTAATGAAGGTTATTGACGAGATTGAAGGCTCTTATGCTCTCGGCGTTCTGTGTAAGGACGAACAGGATATGTTTGTCTGTGCAAGAAAAGACAGCCCGTTGATTGTAGGACTTGGTGAAGGTGAGAACTTCATAGCGTCCGATATCCCTGCCATACTTGAATATACAAGAAACATTTATATTCTTGAAGATAAGGAGGTAGCCGTTCTTAAGCGGGACAGCGTTCAGGTATTCAACAGCCTGGGTGCTCCGGTAAGCAAGGAAATATTCAAGGTTGACTGGAATGTTGAAGCAGCTGAAAAGGGCGGCTACGAGCACTTCATGATGAAGGAAATGTATGAAGAACCAAAGGTTATAAGGGATACATTGAATCCAAGAATCAAGAACGAGGAATTAGTGCTTGATTCAATTAACATAACAAAGCAGGACATCGAAAAGCTGGAGAAGATATATATTGTAGCCTGCGGAACAGCTTATCATGCCGGTGTTATAGGAAAATATATTATTGAAAAGCTATGCAGAATACCTGTTGAAGTGGATGTGGCATCTGAATTCAGATACCGTGACCCGTTAATTAGTGATAAGAATCTTACCATTATAATCAGCCAGTCCGGCGAAACTCTTGATACGCTGTTTGCTCTAAGGGAAGCAAAGAAGAGCGGTTCACGAATTCTTTCGATTGTTAATGTTGTAGGCAGCTCAATTGCCCGTGATTCCGATGATGTGCTGTATACCTGGGCAGGACCGGAAATCGCCGTTGCTTCAACAAAAGCCTACAACACCCAGCTTACAGCATTGTATCTGGTAGCTCTTGACCTTGGGCTTAAGAAGGGCACTATTACCAAGGAGCAGGCAAATGAAATTCTTGAAGAAATGAAGAAGGTTCCTTCAGGTATAGAAGAAATTTTGAAGGACAAGGATGGTATTCAGAAGTTCGCACATGCTCACTTCAATTCAAAGAGTATTTTCTTTATAGGGAGAAGCCTTGACTATGCGCTATCCATGGAAGGCTCACTGAAGCTGAAGGAAATTTCCTACATTCATTCGGAGGCATATGCAGGCGGAGAGCTCAAACACGGAACAATTGCGCTTATAGAAAAAGGAACGCTGGTAGTCTGCCCTATGACTCAGGATTCGCTGTTTGATAAGATGGTTAGCAACATCAGAGAGGTTAAGGCCAGAGGCGCAGTTGTGCTGGCAATAACCCAGGAAAGACACAGAGCAGAGCTGGAAAAAACGGCAGACATGGTGCTGACAATACCTGATGTGGATTCACTTGTAGCCCCAATATCAGCAGTAACACCGCTACAGCTGTTCGCTTACTATATGGCAATTGAAAGAGGCTGTGACGTAGATAAGCCAAGAAATTTGGCGAAGAGTGTTACGGTGGAGTAGTGGGG
>JAEYWA010000051.1 GCA_023431385.1 Bacillota bacterium
TATGTTGTTGTTTTTATCTACAGCTGTCCAGGTTATCTTTGTGGTTCCTATTTTGAATAGCTTTGGCGCATCATTTGAAACTGTGACCTCGAAGATATCGCTGTATACAGGTGTGCCCAGCTCTACAATTGTTCCCTCGGCTGCTGTGGCTTCGACTGTTTTATCTGCAGGCGCTGTCAGCTCAGGCGGGATTGTATCCTGTACTGTTACGTACTGTACCTTTTCGGTCTTGTTGTTGTTTTTATCTACAGCTGTCCATATTACCTTTGTGGTTCCTATTTTGAATAGCTTTGGCGCATCATTTGAAACTGTGACCTCGAAGATATCGCTGTATACAGGTGTGCCCAGCTCTACAGTTGTTCCCTCGGCTGCTGTGGCTTCGACTGTTTTGTCTGCAGGCGCTGTCAGTTCCGGTGGTGTTGTATCAATAATTGTTACTTTCTGAGTACATTCACTTTCATTATCATTTACATCAATTGCTGACCAGGTTACAGTAGTTATTCCAAATGGATAAACCCCCGGTGCATTATTCCATATCTTTTTTATATCAAAGATATCAGTTGCACTGGCATGACCTATGTCAGCAACCTCTGTCATAACTGCTTTAGCTTCTACTGTCACATCCTCAGGTGGGGTTATATCTGGAGGAGTCTTGTCAGTTACAGTAATTTCCTGAGTCCTGCTAGTAACATTACCATTTGCATCTGTTGCTTCCCAGGTTACTATTGTTCTACCAAGAGGATAATCTCCTGTACCGTTACTTATTACGTTGACTTCAAATATATCCTCAGCGGTAGCCAATCCTATATCCACTGGGGTTCTTCTTGCAGTAGCCTCCACAGATATATTGGCAGGCACCTTAAGCACCGGAGCGGTTTCATCAGTCACGGTTACCCTTTGTATACCTGAACTGGAATTTCCGTTTGCATCCGTTGCTGTCCATTTTACATCAGTAGTGCCAACATCAAAGCCTTCTTTTGGTGCATTGTTTGTAATTGTAGCCGCGAAAATATCCGACGCCTCTGCATTTAGCAATTTTACAGGAGTTTTTACGGCTGTGGCCTCAACAGTTATGTCTGGCGGAACACTAAGCACTGGAGCAGTTGTATCAACAACTGTAATTATCTGAGTCCGGGTATCTTCGTTCTTACTCTCATCCTTTGCGGTCCAGGTAACTACAGTTGTCCCAAGGGGATATTGTTTTAGGTCATTATTGGTTATTGATACATCAAATATATCAGTCGCTGAAGCAATTCCTATATCAATAGGAGTCAATATTGCTGCAGCCTCAACTCTTTTGTCCTCAGGCTCATCTAGCACAGGTTTGGTTGTATCAACAACCTTTATATTCTGAGTACCCTCTGTTTTGTTGCCATGTTTATCTGTAACTTCCCACTTAACAGCGGTATCACCTAATTGAAAACCCTCTTTCGGTGCATTATTTTTCAGCTCATAAGAAAATATTTCTGTTACCACAGGTAGTCCAATATCTACCGGTGTTTTCCGCCCGGTAGCCTCTATGGTTAAATCCTTTGGGAGTGTAATCAATGGTTTTGTAGTATCCTGGACGTAAATATGCTGGTCGCAGGTTGCTGAATTATCGTTTACATCTGTAAAGGTCCAGGTTATTACCGTGTGCCCTACAGGGAACATATTATCCGTTGGGCCTGTCCGGGAATAATTTGTATCAAAAATGTCATATACAGAAGGCAGTTCTATCGGTACATAGGTTAATTCTCCGGTTGCTTCAACTGTTATATCAGAAGGTTTAGTTATTACAGGTTTTGTTTTATCTGTAATTGTTATTCTTTGTATTTTCTCTTCCACATTTTTGTTTTCATCCACAGCTGTCCATTTTACTTCGGTCGTACCTACCTCAAATAGTGCTGGAGCATTATTTGTAACTGTTACATCAAATATATCTGTTGCCTTAGCTTCACCGATATTTAACTTGACGCTTCTGCTTGGTGCTTCCATAGTGATGTCCTCAGGAATTGTAAGCTGAGGCTTGGTGGTATCCTGAACCTTTATCTGCTGAATGTCTTCAGAAACATTATTATTTTCATCCGTTGCTTTCCAGGTCACATAAGTTGTGCCTACAGGATAATCGGGAAGACCATTGTTGGTTATGGTTACCTTGAAAATATCTGTGGCTGAAGGTGTGACTAAATCTACATGTGTTCTTCTTCCTGTAGCTTCAATCGTAACATCCTCAGAAGGTGTCAGTACCGGTGCTGTTGAGTCTATTACCGTTACCTTCTGAACGGTTGAGACTTCATTATTATTTGCATCCTTTGCGGTCCAGGTTACATAGGTTTCACCCAAATGGTACTTATCCGGAGCATTATTTGTTACTGTCACATCAAAAATGTCGGTTGCAGTAGCCGATTCAAGTTTTATTGGAGTCTCGACGGCGGTTGCCTCAACTACAATGTCGCTCTGTACTGTAAGAACAGGCTTTGTTTTATCTGTAACAGTGATATTCTGTACTACCTGAGATACAAAGCCTACAGAGTCGGTAGCCTTCCATATGACTTTTGTAGTTCCAACAGGATAACCATCTTCAGGGGCACCAACCTCCAAGGTCCATTCACTTATGTCCATTACTGTAGCTTTCCCGATATTTACAGGTGTCTTAACAGCTGTTGCTTCCACCGTAATATCTTTGGGAGGAGTTACAACCGGCAGGCTTTTATCCAGCTTAACAACCACGTTTTCCACTGAACTTGATTTATTTGCATTATCTATGGCCCAATAGTAAATAGTGGTTACTCCTTCAGTATTAAAGAATATTGCTGTAGTATCGTCATTTATGATTTTCTCCTCTCCCGTTTCACCCACTCTGAAATGGATCTCTTTAACACCGGAGAATACATCTTGTGCTGAAAGTATAAGAGTTACTTCATATTTATTCCAGCCGCTTTCATTTTTTTCAGGACTTAAAGTGCTTGTTATTGTAGGCACTGTTTTATCTATCTTTACAACAAATGATTTTGCCTGCTCTTCATTACCGGCATTATCTACAGCCCAATAAGTTATCGCACTTGTTCCTTCAATATCAATATCCACCAAAGCATCCTGTCCCTCAAGTTTTATTGGTGTTCCGTCACCAACCTTATAGAACATTGCTTTGACTCCTGAAAGATTGTCTGTTGACTTAAATCTAACGGCAACCTTATTGTCATACCATCCGCCCGACTTGGGTTTTGAATATGAGGCTGTCGTTACTGGCTTGCTTTTGTCAATGCAAATGGGACCAAAGGTTATACTTGCTGAGTTGTCAGAACTGTCAACAGCCGTACCGGTAGAAGACTGGTTAGCTCCTTCCTCGTTAAATGTCTGCTCAGCGGTGCAGGACTTTATAGTTGACAGGGAATCTGTGGCGCTACAAGACACAGCTACCGAATGGTTTGTCCAGGTTCCGGCAACATAATCTGCTCCAGTATCCTCCTTAGCCTTAACAGATATAAAAGGTGGTGTTTTATCTACAATATTTGAATTGTATGTTCCTACTTCTATGTTAAATGTAACAGTAGTGCCTCCGGGAATACTGGCCTTAACCTGTAAGGCTTGAACCAATCCCGGATAAAGTGAGTAAACCTGGTATCCTTCACCCAAGTAATTTGAATTAGTATTAGCTGCAGAAGCCATACCGTTGGAATTGGTTGTAACAGTAATGACTCTGCTGTTACTACCCCTCATAAGTGAAGTTATCATGTCATTCGCAGATACTTCAAAGGTTACCGAAACACCGGCAACCGGTTTGCCGGTGTTATCTTTTACAACTACAGTCTGCGGCAGCATGAAGCCTCGGCCTCCCGGTGCTGAAGTAGTTGGCTGCGTTAATTTCATCTGTTGGCGTAGCGGCGAAACCGCATAAAGTGTTTCTCCTGCCTCTCCGGCGGAATAGGCTTCATTCACATTAGGGATTACTACCAAAGAGATTAATAGAATTATCATCCAGCAGCATACCCATTTAAATTGTTTACCCGTGTATCTAGCAAAAGCTATAAAGGGTTTCTTCAAATGTTTCATTTGCATTCCTCCAATAAATCCATAGGTTTATTTGTTGCTATACGACAAGATTTTGAAATGCTACATGCTGAAATTTTGCATGTAACGACAATGAAACCTCCTTCTTATATAACAGGAATTATTGGAAGACAAATAACAACTAAAAAAATATTATACATATTATACATATTTTGTATTTTATTTAAAAATATGGTTGTTATATGGGCAAAAAGTATTACTATAATAGTAAAATGACTTATTGACTAAATTACATTTTTTTACAGTTTAATTCTAATCCTAATTATTTGAATCCCTAAAATTTCATCGAACGGAGGTTTTTATGCAAACTAACGACAGTATCTCGGTAGAAAACTACAGGAAATTACTGAGAAGAGCAGCATGGAGATTGCAGTACAAGGCTCGTATGCAGCAGTCAAAAGAATGTTATCTTCTTTTTGAAAGCCAGTTGCGCGACAGCGGTTTTGAGACAGAAATATTGTCTAGTGTCTATATTAAGGAATTGCTAGATTCCATACCGTGGGAGAAGTGTAGGTACATAATACGTAAGACAGTAATTGATGGTATGACAGAGCAGGAAGTTGCACGTGAGCTTAACATGACTCAACAGGGGGTGAATAAATGGAAAAAGAAAGGATTGGAATTATTACGGCAAACCCTGACCGATTCCTTCAAATAGTAAGACAGGCTCAGCAGGGTGACAAAGTGTCAATGAATGAAATAATAAACCTATTTTCTGATGACATTGAATTTCTGGCTAAATATATAATGCTGCCCAGAGAAGATGCTATTCAGTCGCTTAAAGTTGAACTTATAAATATCGTATATGAGGATATGATCTGTAACTAGTTTTTTAGAAGATTGTACTACAACCACCGAGGATTACTTATGGGTATAGGTAGTCTTTTTTATAACGCATTTAAAGGAAACTGGGGTTATATGGCGATCTGTAAAGGTGGGGGGACATTTATTGCATCGTGATATCTGTCATGAAAGAAGGGGTGCAGGTGGAAACAAATATATTGATTACTTGCGTAGCGGCAGTCTGTGGAATAGTTTTCGGGTATCTTACCCTGCAGGCAAGAGTTAAGGGAGAATCAAAGCAAAGCGGAATCGAGGTCGGTCAACTAAAAGCTGATATCGAATATATTAAACGCAGCAGCGACACAACTTTGCTTGAATTAAGATGCTTGAACACAACTGTAAATAATCATGCAGACAGGCTGGCAAGAGTTGAAGAAAGCACCAAACAGGCTCATCTTAGAATTAATGAGCTTCGAGAGGAGTTGGGGAAAGATGTGTCATGTAAGATTTAAGTATCCGGACCAGTCCTGCGTTTATCCGGAATTACTTTCAGCAATAAATCAGGTATGCAGTGATTTCGGCAAAAATGCTCTATGTACTGCAGGCTTCCGCACACTTGAATGTCAGAAAGCCACTGCAAAATTAGTATTGAAAAAATATAATGGCAGCTACCAGTTAAATGACGGTTCGGTTTATATAGGTTATGGCAGCAATCGAAAATGTCTTGCTTCTGCTTATGGAAAATCAAATCACTGTTTTGGTCTGGCAATGGACATGGATGGCTGGTTTGAGGAATTAACCAACGAACAGCTAAAGAAGTATGGCCTCGTTAAGCCACTGGAATACGAGCCCTGGCATATTCAGCTGATTGAACTAACAGGTATAGGAGAAAGCCGTAAGAGCGCCATAAGAGAAATTATCCTAAAAGGAGTGATTGATACTATGAATATCAAGGAATTTCAAGCCTTGACATCCCTGGAGGTCGATGGTATCCCCGGTCCTAAAACACAAAAAAAGGCAAAAGAAGTTCTACAGGTATGTCAGGAAATTTTAGGCAACAATTTTACAAGTCCCAAGGAAGTAATTATTGCTACACAGAATAATCCTGAACTGTGGATTTCCAAACTTAACGAAATCAAATATTTTGATAACTTTATTTTAAATATCGTGAAAAGAATGGGAGGCAGAAATAATGAAGGATAAAATCAAGAATTTAATCAATGTTAAAAGCATTGTAACACTTGCTTTGGTTTTTACACTGGTTGTAATTGTCCTTTCGGGGAAAAAAATAGATTCGGACATCTTCCTGCTTTTTTCAAATAGTACTACAATGATTGTTACTTATTTTTTTACAAAAAAAACAACTGATGAAAATAAATAGCTGTTCCATCAGCTGAATATACCGGTACTGGTGTACCGGTATATTTCTATTATTCTCATAACTGTACGGCGTTCTAGTTAACCATTGATACGTATTCTCCGTAGCCTTTTTCGGCCATCTCTTCAACAGGAATAAATTTTAAAGCCGCACTATTGATACAATACCTCAAGCCGCCCTTATCTTTAGGACCATCCTCAAATACATGTCCAAGATGGCTACCGCCTATTCTACTTGTAACCTCAGTTCTGGACATGCCATAGCTCTTGTCTTCATGGTATTCAATAACATCGTCATCTATAGGTCTTGTAAAGCTGGGCCAGCCGCAGCCTGACTCAAATTTGTCGGTGGATACAAATAACGGTTCTCCTGTAACAATATCCACATATAGTCCTTTCTTTCTGTTATCCCAGAACTCATTTTCATAGGGTGCTTCGGTAGCTTTGTTCTGAGTAACCTCGTACTGTTCTCGGGTTAATTCCTGCTTTATAACTTCATTATCTGCTTTTGAGTATTTTTCCTTATCAACCCTTACACCGGCTTGTTTTTTAAGCTTGTTTATCAACTCAAAATCAATGTGGCAGTATCCGTTCGGGTTCTTATCAAGGTAAGCCTGATGATATTCTTCAGCTTTAAAGAAGTTTTCCAGTGGCAAAACCTCTGTTCTGATTTTAAGAGAATAGTCTTTTTGTTTTCTGTTGACATATTCCTCGATAACTCTTTTATCAGCGAGGTTTTTATAATATATACCGGTTCTGTACTGGGTTCCTATATCATGTCCCTGCCTGTTTAAAAGCGTAGGGTCTATAATTTGGAAAAAATACTCAAGAAGGCTTTTTAGAGAAATACGGTGTGGATTATATTTTATATATACCGCTTCAGCGTGTCCGGTATCGTTATGACATACTTCCTCATATGTGGGATTTTCGGTTTTACCGTTTGCGTACCCCACTTCAGTATGAACAACTCCCGGAACATGCTTCATAAAAGCTTCCACTCCCCAAAAGCAGCCGCCTGCCAGCCAAATCTCAGAAAATGTTTTATTTGGATTTATCATAATTTCACATCCTTTATACTATATTACTTATAGCTGCTTATAGCATTAAATTTACCCTAAACCAATGTTTTAAAACCATTTTTAAATTGAAAATATTTTCATTTCATAACTGGGAAATAAAACTATAAATGTTAAATATAATTAACATTGTTAACACTACTCGGATTTAAATAATTATTTTACCTCTGTAATATAGTAAATAGATAGAATTATAAAATCGCTAAAGGAAGGTGAACTTCATTGAAAACACAAATTTGGGCTCACAGAGGAGCCTCAGGTTATGCTCCCGAAAATACAATGGAGGCCTTTAGGCTGGCAAACCATCTTAAGGCTGATGGAATTGAGCTTGACATTCATATGACTAAAGACGGTCGTCTTGTAGTTGCTCATGATGAAACAATTGACCGTTGTTCAAACGGTACCGGACGCATTATTGATATGACCTTAAAGGAGCTTAAGTCCTATGATTTCTCAAATCACCTGCAAGACTACAAAAATGTAAAGATTCCTACATTGGAAGAGGTATTGTACTTTGTAAAAAGTACAAGTATGACGGTAAATATAGAAATAAAGTCCGGAATAGTTAATTACGAGGGTATTGAAGAAAAAGCCATTTCACTTGTAGATAAACTTGGTTTAAAGAAAAAAGTAATCTATTCCTCTTTTAATCATTACAGCCTAATGCTTGTAAAGCAGATAGACAAAGCTGTTCCAGTAGGTTTGTTATATTCTGAAGCAATAGTTGATCCTCATAAGTACGCAGAATATTTACAAGCTGAAGCCATTCATCCGTTTTATTACACACTTGCTGTTCCTGATATTGTTCGGAAGTGTCATGAAAAAGGGATCCTTGTTAACCCCTGGACAGTTAACACAGCAGAGCATCTGGCATGGATGTTTAAGGAAGGTGTAAATGCCGTAATTACAAATTATCCCGACGTTGCTTCAGCTGCAAGAAAACAAATGGACCATCATTGACCTGTTATTTACAACTTAAAGGAATATAATAAATGGGAGGAGCCTTATGAAGCTTAACTATAAGCAGACCTTTCTAATAGGCTTTGGCTTTTTTGCCAGCTCAATTGCCTGGGCCGTTTATAATAATTTTGTTCCCATTCTGTTGAAGAACTACCTGACCAGTACCACACTTATAGGGGTAGTTATGACCTTCGACAACATCTTTGGTGTAATATTTCAACCTGTTTTCGGTACTCTGTCTGACAAAACCCGTACCCGCTTTGGCAGAAGAATGCCTTTCATATTAATAGGAATACCCATCTGCGCCGCAGCCTTTCCCTTTATACCTTTTACCAAATCACTTTTTACACTAATGGCAGTAGTTATAGTTTTTAATTTTGTAATGTCTATCTGGAGAGCCCCAGTCGTTGCACTTATGCCTGATTTGACACCTCCTCCTCTTAGAAGTCAGGCCAATGGTATTATCAACTTCATGGGAGGTTTGGGAAGCCTTTTTTCATTTTTCGCCGGAGGATTGCTGTTTAAGCTGGGAGGAATTCCTCTTCCATTTTTATCAAGTGCTGTCCTTATGCTTTTAGCAGTTATAGTTTTAAAGCTTTTTGTCAGAGAAAATGTCCCTCCAGCATATAATGAGGAACTTGGTTCAGATGTTGATTCAAATGTTGGTGAAGCACTTAAGGATAAGCCTTTATACAAAGCTGGTATTCCTCGAGTCACGAGTAAAAACAAAAGTCTTTTATTTTTACTTTTTGCTATCTTGTTTTGGTTCACTGGCTACAACGCAGTGGAAACCTTCTTTAGTCTATATGTTATAAACACACTTAAGGATTCCTCCGGTAACTTGCTAACAGCCGGCGATGCTTCACTTTTATTAGCCATGTTTTCACTGAGTTTCTTATTTTTCTCCATACCTGCAGGTTTTATTTCTCAAAAAGTGGGGCGAAAGAGAACCATTCTCATAGGTCTGTCCGGTGTGCTGCTTTTATTTACTCTTATGATGTTTACGGATAATATCCTTATTCTACGGATTCTTCTGCTGTCAGGAGGTATTTTTTGGGCTTGTGTTAATATAAATTCACTTCCCATGGTGGTTGAAATGGCAAAATGGAAAGATATCGGCAGATATACGGGCTACTATTATTTCTTTTCCTTCAGCGCTGCTATTATAAGCCCCATCTTTTTCGGTTTCATCAGGGACCTGGTTATACGGTACGATTCACTCTTTATTTATTCGGCTGTTGCCTTTGGAGTGGCTATCATCTGTATGCTTTTTGTAAAGCACGGGGAAGCGGAAAACATTGAAAGTAAAAAGAAAAGTAAATAGTAGAGGAAGCCCTGCTAATGCAGGGCCACCATTTAATTGAAAACTCATGTCCTCAATTTTTGTTCTTAAATTTTATTTATTCTTTTTGACTTTTTTATCAGTCGTCGTTATACTGTCAATTAATTTTACTGGATTAATTATTTTACCCAATTTATCTTTATTAATACTAGATGTTTTTGTTGCTTCCTTCCAGAATGTTTCGGGAGTAATGTCCGGATTCACCTGACAGGCCAGGGCATACAGGCCAGCAACATAGGGAACGGACCAACTCATTCCGCTCTCTCTATAGAAAACATAATCATTTACACCCGTTGGGCTGGCAGTACATCTGGAATCCATCGGTATCAAAACCTGCGTATTATTGTAGCCGGGTTGTTTTTGTAAAAACAATCCCAATGTATATGAATTGATATCATCTGCACTCTTTAAAGGATTACGTCCAAGGCCTAAAAATGGATCGGAGCCCACATACACTGTATATATGCCTTCTTTCTTAGCTTTTTCAATAGATTCAAATGCCTTTTCGTATCCATTCATTGTACTACCTATTCCCAGTGAAATAGAAATTACTTTAATCTTTTTACTCTTCGGCAATGTTTTATTGACCTCGACTATTCGGTCTATGGATTTGGCCAGCCAGGTCAGATCCCACTTGAATTCACCTTCGCTGAATTCCCCATGAGTTTCAGCTATGTAGTAAAGATCAGCTTCAGGTGCAACTCCTACTGATTTCCCCACAGCGATTGAGGCAACTGCAGGTCCATGCATTTCCGATGTATCCCAATATTATGAATTTCTTCATACATCTTTATTCTGTTCTTATATTCTTCGTGGTCCACCAATAGGGTCTGATCAATTATTGCTATTCCAATCCCCTTTCCGGTAATACCCTTTTTATGCAGCTCTCTGATACCCAGTCCTGGATTTTTACATAAATCCAGGATTTTTTTCGGGTCGAAATCCTTCGGTAATATGTCAGGCCATTTTGTTTTACTGTCAAAACTTGAAAAAAGCAAGTCCTCAAGCCTATCAGTCAGGTCAACAAGGGTAAGATCGCTGCTTCTTATATCTACCTGCCACATTTGGTTTGAATTTTTATCATACTTTGGCAATTCTGTCATCTTACCCGGATGAATAAAAGAAAAATCCGATGGCCCTGGTCGTCTGACAATTGATATTTTGTTTTTTTGTGACAGTATTGTCCTATACTCCGGCTCTGGCATTTGCGACTCAGCCTTAACCTTTTGACCGGATTGATAAGGATTTAAAACTAACATCCCCACAATAGCAATTGAAATCATTGCTCGAAGAGTTTTTTTCATTTTCATTTTCCACCTTTCATTTAAGTGTAATTATTAATAAGATATTTTCATTAATATCCACCTAATATACACCTGAAGTATGGAAATGGTTCGGTTTACTTAACGTTCTTCATATAGATAATCAACAATTTCAGCTTCGGTATTTCCCTCAATAAACCGCATCACTTCATCAAGTACAGCATTAGCCTGGATTCTGCTGTCTGAAACACAGGCTACACCTATTACAATTGTCTGGTAGTAATCCTGTTGATTCACCTCAGCTATTGAAATGTTAAATTTATTGCGAGCTCTTTGGACAAGGCTTTTTACTATCATTCTCTTATCTTTAAGTGAATGACATTGTGGCGCGTAGAGCTTTACCATAAGTGATGAAATGATCATAGTATCCTCCGAAATCAATACCCCAGTTCTTCTCCAACCAATATTACTTTTATTCTGTCCTTATGCCTTTGATATGCTGAAACTACATAATTACAACATATTCTGCCCTGACCTGAACAGCCCGCAGTCATTTTAGATGCATCAGCAGTAAAGGAAATACACTCGCCCTTTTCCTTGCAATAGGTTTGACAGGACAGTCTTGTAGAATTTGCTGGTGCAGTAGTGGTCTTAACCCTTATAATTGCCTCCTCCAGATTCTTTACCAGTTTATTATAGCCTGCAACAATAATAACAGATTTGGGCCCGAAGCATATGGCAGCAACTCTGTTGGAATTACCGTCAACATTATATAATTCCCCGTCCTCAGTTATTGCATTAGAACTGCTTATATAGGCATCTGCAGAGAAGGAGTCTATAAATACTTTATTAATTTGCTCACTTGTAAGCCCTTGTTCATAACGATCCAAAAAATTATATTTTCCTGAACGCAGCAGTTCAATAACTCCACTCTCAAACAGTGTCATAGCACCGCCTACAGCTACCGTATCTCCATCCTTTAACAGTTCTCGTACCTTTTGAGGCACATCAGCCTTTGATTTAACATAATGTACCTGCATATTGTTTTTCTCAAGATTTTTCATGGTCTTGCTTATTCTCTTGTCCATTATTGCTTTAGTATTCTCATCCATATTAACCTTGTATGATATAGTCGATGACTAAATCATACGCTCCTTTCTAATATTTAAATTTGCATTTATCCTCTACAATAAAAATAGACACTGTGGACTTTTTATGTTTTACCTATAGTTTAACTATTCGCTTGGAGTGTATTGCCACAGTCTTATTTAAATCATTTATAGTTGGATAAGTTCTTAAACTTTTATCTCCTG
>JAEYWA010000063.1 GCA_023431385.1 Bacillota bacterium
ATCCTGCATCTGCCAAAACAGCCTTCTGAATCCAGAAACCTGATGCACCAAAGTTTGTACCTCCGGTGATTTCACCATAGTAACGGTTGTAGTTAGGAATCTGATATATATGCTTTCCTTGTCCTGCGTCAAAAGCTATCTTATTCCAATAAGGCTTAACATGCTCATATAATAGTCCCGCACCATCTGGAGTTAAATATTCATCCAGTGGTATAAAAGCACCACCTGTAACCATACGTCCGTTTTGATCAGTAACACCAAGCAAATCCGGGAATTCACCACCGGCAAGAGCGACACCCATCTTTTCGTCCTGTTTATCCGGAGTTATTATTTCATAATTAAGAGTTACACCCAGCTTATCCTTCAAGAGCTTTGAAAGCTTGTTGTCAGAGTTTGGAGCAGCTTGGTTTGTTGTAATCCAAATGCTGAGTTCCACAGGGTTATCAGGTGAAAGAACAGGTAAAGAGCTACCCGTTGATGCATCTGCAGTTGTGGATGGTGCACTGCTTGTAGATGCTTGTGTACTGTTGCTTGATTCACTGCTCTTACCGCAAGCGGACATTGATACTGCTACTGCCGCTGCTAAAACTAGTGATGCAAACCGTTTCATAAATCATCCTCCTTAATTTTAATGCGGGCTTTTAATTTCACAAATTGAATTAAAACAAAATACAAAATGTGTCTGTACTGTCTATTTGACTGATACACCCGCTTCTTGTATAATTGCATTATATTTTTATTTTTATATAATGTAAATTATCAAATTGCGGATAAGTATAGGTCATTTTTTAAGGGGTAGGGCAAAATGCTCAAGGTCGTGCTTGTAGATGATGAGCCGTCAGTAATTGAGGGCTTGAGGTTATTTGTCAATTGGGATAAATTAGGATTTAAAATTGTTGGGGAAGCGCCAGATGGTGTAACCTCTTTTTCGATTATCCAAGAAAATTTACCAGATCTTGTTATATGTGATATCCGTATGCCTGGACTAAACGGCTTAGAACTTATAGAAAAAGTAAACAACGAGATATTTCCCATACCCAAATTCATACTTTTGAGCGGATATAACGATTTTGCATATGCCCAAAAGGCATTACAGTTAGGCGCTGTGGGCTACTTGACCAAGCCACTTGACTCTGACGAGTTAGAACAGGAGCTTTTACGTGCTACAGAAAGTATCGCCTCAGACAAAAGTACCAGACAGGAAAACCTTGAACTGATACGCTATACTGCCAATCAGCTATTTAATGATATTATGGATGGGAAACGAAATGATAAACTAAGCAGAAAGGCTCAGTTTATATTTGATATCCCTGATAATGCTAAAATTCGTTTACTGCAGTTTGTAGCAAATTCGCGTGAAGACGAATTAAATAAACCAGAAAGCATGATTTATGATATACTCATGGAATTTACAGGCATAAAAGATGAAAACTGTTTGTTCTATAATGGAAGTGGAAGTTATATTATTGTTTTGCACGACGGTATGAGAGCCTTTTTAAATGAAGCAGGGCAAATAAAGGAGTTTTGTAATAAAATTAGAACTTCGTCCTCTGAATACTTCGGTTCGACAGATTTTTGGACCTTGATTAGCGGTACTAATGAAGGAGATATCATCGATAGTATTTACAGATGCGGCAAAGAACTGGAATACATACAAACCTATTATTTGCTGAACCCTGAATATAAAATCATTTGCTTTAATGAACATGAAGCTGACCCCATATTGCAGAAGGAAGCTGATACCAACACCAGAAATATTTTTCCTGAGCTCCCTTTTGGTAAGGTGATGAATTCATTGAAAGGAAATGATTTGCCCCATCTGATGAGTTCAGTAGACGAGTTTTTCAACAAGCTCCATGAGGCCGAGCCTTCTCGCCGGCTCTACTCAATCTGTCTTTACAGATTGGCTGATCTGGTCAGAAAAATGTCCTATGCATACGGTATAGAAGCAAGCAATTCAATATTAAAGTTCACAAAAGCAATCGGCAGCATAAATCCAAATATAAAGAATCTTGCCCTTGAAATGTGCAGCTATGTTTTCAATCAACAGAATATTAATAATGAAAAACCGTTACTTCTGCTGGAAAACGAGATTTTGGAGTATATACGCGAAAATTTCAGAGAAAGTCTATCACTACAGAGTATAGCAGAGAGATTTTCTCTGTCACCAATTATAATAAGTAAAATTATTAAGAAGAAAACAGGTCAAAAATTTAATAGTTATTTTAATAACTTGCGAATTGAATACGCAAAGATGCTTATAGCATCTGACGATATGAAAATAACCGCCATTTGCGAGCAATGCGGATATTCTGACTACAAATATTTCACTGAAAAGTTTAAGGAGTTTACCGGAGTACCTCCATCAGAGTATAAAAAGAAATATTCGTAGACTACCCTTTTGTTCTTCTTAAAATTCAGGAGACAATTATATGAAAAAGTTTTTTGTTCAATTTGACAACATAAGTATCCGCAGAAAATTCATTGTAGTTTATATTTTTTGTATATGCCTGCCAGTTGTGGCTGGAGGTATTATTTGGATGGCTTTTACATCACGGTCAATGGAGCAGAACACCATACATTTTTTAAATCAAACCTTCGAGGGTGCCGCTGGCGATTTTAACATATTAACCCAAACTGCCATTAATATATCCAGCCAAGTCAATGCAGACAGGACCCTGACTAACGATTTATCAAACAAATTCAACACACCAACTGAACATTACGAATTATACTGGAGCAAATTAAGGAACCGTTTTAACATGTATCTGGTGAGTAATCCCGAAATTGCCGAGATTTCATTGTATATTGATGACCCTCATTTTTTTAATACAGACTATTTCAGAGTATTGGACGATAACGTCAAGAAATCCGATTGGTATAAAGCTGTATCCCAAAGTGATTCAGATATTGTTGTTTATCCTGCTTCAACTACAATATCTGTTACTCCCTATAAAAACAGGTTAACTATTATACGTAAAATAAAATCTCCAACCTATTTAAACAATGCAACTAATTATTTACTTATTGAGCTAAAACTGGACAGAGTTATAGCTAAGCTGAAGGCTGAAAGCGGAAATATGGATGCTTATCTAACCAGTTCAGAAAACAGAATAATCTGGAGCAATGCAATTACAAATAATACCAATAGCACTTCCGGAGTACTTGAACTCCATCCTGATAGCGGTTATTATGTTCTTCAGGAAAATGTCGGACTTGTTCCCTATTTCGCTGGCTGGAAAATAACAGGGATGTATAATAAATCTGTTATATATAAAAAGCAGTTTATAGTACTTGCATATATATTGTTGATTACGCTATCCTTATCTGGTTTTTCTGTCTTTTTAATATGGGCTGTCTTAAATTCTATGCACTACCGGTTAACGGCATTGTCAAGGCACATAAAAAAAGTAAGTGAAGATCATCTCGAACCCCTTATACTTGAAAATACAGGGCAGGATGAGATTGGCTGGCTCATTAAGACCTATAACAAAATGATTGCCGAAATAAATGACCTTATAAATGTAGTTTACAAGCTTGAAATGCAGAAGAAAAGTATCGAGGTAGAAAATATCAGAGCTGAATATCATTATCTTCAAGCTCAAGTAGATCCGCACTTTTTGTTTAATACCCTTAATGCAATACTGGTTTTTTGTGTTAAAAACGGATATACTGAGCTTACAACAATTATCTCAAACCTGTCCAAGCTTTTTAAGCGTATGCTGACAACCGGCAGTGACTTGATTCCTATAGCCGAAGAAATTAATTTTATTGAAAAGTATCTTACTATAGAAAAATTCCGGTTTGGTGACAAGTTTGAATACACAATCGAAATCTCACCTCAAATTATTGAAACCAAACGTCTGATTCCCAAGATGAGTGTTCAGCCCATTGTGGAAAATGCGTGTAAGCATGGTCTTCAAGCATCCATTGAGGAAAATAGATATTTATCAATAAAAGCTGATATCATCGATAATGCAATCGTGATATCGGTAAAAGATAATGGATCTGGTATGACCAGTGAAAAAGTAAATGCAATTTTCAACAAGTTTGAAGACCCAAAGGCTGCTTTAAATCCCGACCCTGAAGCTAATAATGAAGAAGAAAGCGGTATAGGTATACAAAATGTATATCGCCGTATGATGATGAATTTCGGAGATAGATTTCAGTTTAAAATTTACAGTGAGCCCGAAAAGGGTACTGAAATAATTTTAAAAATTGAAGAGACATAGCTTACGATCTCCGTTGATATTCAGTAGGTTTTTTACTTGTAATACGTACAAAATGCGCAAAAAAGTTATTGTAATTGTTGTAACCTGCATTGGCGGATATGTCACTCAGCTTCATGTCAGTGGTTTCAATCAGTTCTATAGCTTTTTCGATTCTGAGGCGATGCTGGTATTCACTTATACTTAATCCAAATTGTTTATTGAAGGCATCGCCAAGATATCCTGCCTCTAGAAAAACCATATCAGAAAGAAAAGAAACCGTTATATCTTTTTCATAATTTTTATCTATATATTCCTTGACCTCATATAGGTAGCTTCTCGAATTCTTTCGCCTTTCTTCGAGCATCAAGTCGATTATCTGCGATATAATATTTGTAATGTAATATTTCAGGCTCTCAAAGTCAGGCTGCTCTATTATCCCAGATGGCAAAATAGTGTCAATTTTTATGTTTTTTTCATGAGCAATCTGGAGTATACTGTAAATGCAGCTATTTATCAGTATAGAAGCATTTGACAAACTTACATTCTTTTCTTTAAAAGAAGTAAACATTTCATCTAGAAGTTTCAGAGAATCTTCTCTATTCATAAGTTTAAATGCAGTTATCAGCGCTTCGTCAAAGTTGCCCTCTATTAATTTAAGTACACTGTCGGTTTCTACTTTTAAATTGGTATTAGTGGTGTTTATTATGTCTTTCTCCGGTGTGCTCATGTCGGTTTTAAATTTATCAATTTCGGCAGGTGAGAAACCATACACTTTAAAAAATTTAATATCAAATTTTTTCTTTACATTATGTAATATAGTTATTATCTCCTCTTGCTCCAAAGGTTTCAGTATATAATTCAAAACCTTCATCCGCATAGCCTCCTGAGCATATGAAAAGTCTGCATAACCGCTTAAAATAACAAACTCGGTATCAATCTCCATTTTTTGAACTTCATTTATAAGCTCCAATCCGTTTAAACCCGGCATGCGAATATCTGTTATAACTAAGTGAGGGCGCAGGGCTTCAATATTTTTCAGGGCTTCAAGTCCGTTGGAAGCCTCCCCGCACAATTCAAATTCAAGTTCTTCCCAAGGTACCATAATTTTCAGCCCTTCAATTACTGATGGTTCGTCATCAACAATAAACACTTTAATCAATATATATACCCCCACAGTACTTAATCCATATCAGACGTAATTGCGTACTTTACATCATAAGTAAGCTTAATAATAATCTACCATTATTGGTCAAAAAAATACACCTAAAATACAAAATTTTATATTTTTGTAGTAAATTTTAATTAAACCCTATGTCTAGATAAATTATAAATTTCTTATACTTCTATTATTTCATTTTCCTGCAGTATAGATGCCTCTGTATAATTAATGAACCTACGTAGTTTGTTTGCGGTGTCAAGGGATATCTCCCCTTTTTCGAACAATAACTGAACTTCCTTTCTTTGTATTTGAATAGCTTTATATTGAAGTTCCCTTTTTTTTATTATCTCTTTTTGACCTGATATAAAGCTGTCGATAGAGGCACAGAACTTTTGAATGGCTTCATTATAATGTGACAAAACGTAATGACATATCTCATTGTTGGCATTATCCATTTCTTTACTAACAGCATCTATAGCAGCTTTCGCTATTCTCATTTTAATTTGAAGCATAGCATCGGTATCCCTTAAGCTTTGAAGTTGTGCGTTCCTATTTCTCACAACAACAGACAGGATTCTTGTTAATAAATAAATAAGCTTGTATTTATATTTTTTAGTCAGAAGCATTTCTCTATAGTTTATTGATTGAAGAAGTCTATTAACCGTTTCCTTGTCAATCAATCCTTCTTCATGAATTACTTGAATTTCTTTTCTTTCTGCATTGAGAGCAATTACCCATATCTTTGTTTCAGCAGTTATATCACTGATATCCAATATGGCTCCCCTCTCTTTATGAGCTATCTGCCATATAACCCTGTGAGAATCAGATATTATCGATAAAGCAGCGGCTTTGTTTTCACTGTCCATCTCCTCTTTCATGGCTTTTATAACAGCTCTCATAAGCTTGATTCGGGCTACTTGCTCAGGGCTGATTCTTCTTGTTGCCCTAGAGGGTTTATCTCTCCTCGAAAGAAGAGGTAAGAGTATACTTGCAATAACAAGTGACGTCAAAATTACTCCTGCTGCCAGAAATATTATGAGATCTCTTTGAGGAAAAGAACTACCATTCTGAAGCATATATGGAATAGAAAAGGCGGCAGCTAAAGTTACTGCTCCTCTCACACCAGAAATTGAAATAAGTAAAAGTGATCTGGGTTTAGGTGTATGTTTCCCAGATCTCTTTCCTATGATTTCTACCGGCTTCCAGCAAAGATAAATCCAAATATAACGTATTACTATTAAAGAAACAGATATTAGTAAAACATAGCCCAGGGCCTTAATGGTGTTTACTTCCTGATTGTAATAGGCAGCTCTTGCAACAGCCGGAATCTGGAGACCTAATAAGACAAATACCAAACCGTTCAGTATAAACATCATTAATGCCCATGTGTTTTCGGACATAATTTGTAACTCCAGCGTTGATGATTCCACCCTCTTCTTTTCAATAGAATGGATAATTCCTCCGGCAACAACCGCAAGTATACCTGAAACAGAGAAATGCTCAGCTACAAGATAAACTAAAAATGGAGTGAGTATCTGAATCAGCATATGGAGTGTAACATCTTCCATTCCCTGTCTTCTGAGATTTATCCTGAATTTAATTATTATGAATGCAACTAAAACCCCTATTGCCAAACCGCCAAAAGCCAAAATCAAGAAGCTAATCGTTGCCGATTTGATAGAAAAAACGCCCGTAACAGTTGCGGTAACGGCGAATTTAAAAGCAACAAGACCTGAAGCGTCATTAATCAACGCCTCTCCTTCCAACAGAGTCACTATGTTCTTATTTATATGGGATTTCTTTGATAATGCACTGACGGCAACTGCATCTGTAGGTGAAAGAATAGCTGCCAGAGCAAATGCACCCGGCAAAGGAATATCAGGAATAAGCCAATAAACCAGATATCCGCCTACTATAACTGTCGCAAATACCAAACCCAATGCAAGCAATAGAATTGGTATCTTGAGTTTCCATAATCTACTTTTAGGAATCATCTTTCCGTCATTAAATAAAATTGGGGCAACAAAAAGTACAAAAAATAGTTCCGGCTCAAGACGGATATCTATGCCAAGTGGAAGCAGTGCAAAAATACTCCCCAAAGCTATTTGAATCAATGGGACTGGAATCATTGGAATAAAATGGTTAACCACATTTGATATTGCTATTGCAATAAGCAAAATCAATACAATAATGAACCCTTCCATACCCTTATCAATCTCTCTTTCAATCTACAAAAATGACAAATACATTGTTATTCTAACCAAAACTATTCAAAATGTGTATAGTTTCGTACAAATAATTCTTTTAGACTTAACCAGCCTCTCTTCAGCCAGCTCGGCAAGGTAATATAGAAAAATTGACAGACCACATACAATTAAGAGTCCCTTAAACATTGAAATAAAGTCCTTTTGATGCCAGGCTGAAATTACGTAACAGCCCAATCCTTTAGACGCCCCGAAGGTCTCACAGAAGAAAAGTACTGAGAAAGACTTACGAATTTCATTTTTTATATTGCCGACAATACCAGAAACGATCTCAGGAATTATAATATTTCTGAACAATTGCTTTTTTGATGCTCCAAGGCTTAAAAGATAGTCTATACTTTCACTTCCAATATTGATTACCGTGTCTCTGGCTGACAGTATAATTTGAAAGAGGCTTATAAGTGCTATGATTAATATTATTGAGCCTTCATGGGTCCCAAATAAAATAAAAACCACTGGGAGTAGTACCGCTTTAGGTATTGGATAAAATAAAACAACCAGGGGATCAAGAAACATATTAATTTTCTTGCTTGCTGCCATAAAGTATCCAGTTATACTACCTAGAGCCAATGCAATAGTTATACCTGCAATTATTCGGCATAGGGTGGCAAATATATCGATACTCATATTCTCCTCGAAAAACAATTTAAATGAATCATAAACCACAACATTATTGGGAATTTGAGTTTCTGTAAAGAAAACAGCAGAAAGCAACCACATTATGTTAATTATCAAAAAACCCTTAAGATATATTTTGGATTTTTTCATACCCATCCTGTCTCCAATCTTCTTTAATTAATTGTCTTAATATTGAGGCAAGTTTTATAAATCTGGCAGAGGACCTGTCCTCATCCCAACTGCTGAGTCCGGTTATATCGGCAATTATCCTGCCGGTTCCCGAGGACAGGACAATCACTCTGTTTCCAAGGTATATAGCCTCTTCTATACTGTGCGTTACCAAGAGTGTTGTAATACTAAATTCTCTAAGAACTTTTTTTAATTTCTTCTGTGCACATTCACGTGACAATAAATCCAGATTGGAGAAAGGTTCGTCCATTAATAGAACATCAGGTTTCATGATCAATCCCCGGGCTATGGCAGTACTTTGCAGTTCCCAAGTTGTCAAGCTTTCGGGATATTTGTCCAATATGCTTTCTATATTAAGCTGATTTGTAAGGTAATACAGCAGGAATATCACTTCTTTATTGATTTGAATATTACGAATTTTTAGAGGCAACAATATATTGTCTTTTACTGTTTTAAAACTTAAAAGCCCATACCCATAGGGAATATATGAAATTTTAAAATTGCGAGGTGTCAAAGACTCCCCATTCATAAGGATGTTTCCTTTGAAATAGCTCTTCAGGCCTGCAATAGTTTTAAGTAAGCTTGTCTTACCACAGCCCGACGGTCCAATTATCGTACAGGTTTCTCCTTCTGAAACCTGTATGTCCAGCGGCCCGAAGACACTATGGCTTCCTGTTGCATCATCAAAATAAGCACTGACACTGCTAAGCTCAAGCATTGATAATTCCTCCCTTTATTTTTTAGACTGATAATTATATTCAAAGTTAAACTAAAATATTCCAACTAAAAAATTCTATCCTTCGCATTTATTCTCCAATAGAAAGACTTTATTCTCTGACTGAAAGACTATTCCTTGAAATTTCGATGGAGTTATGGTATAATATTTATGTGAGATTTCTATTACGCTAATGTTTTCGTCTTCCAACGGGGGAGTCTATTTTAATGGACTTTCCTTTTTATTTATGTTAAATCACAGATTTTACTGCTGCTATTTCTTAATACAGTCAAAATGTGTGAATTAACTGTAACAATAATTTACTTAATTAAAGAGGGTGTTAATCTGGAGAAAATACTAATTGAAATAGCACTTATTCTTGTATTTACAAAAATCGGAGGACTTGTCAGCAGAAAGTTCAGAATGCCTGAGGTTTTAGGTGCCTTATTGGCAGGTGTTGTTCTCGGTCCGGCGGTACTAAACCTTGTTGAATATTCTGAAAATATTAAGCTATTATCTGATTTAGGTGTTATTATGCTAATGTTTCTGGCTGGCCTTGAGACTAATATTGATGATTTGAAAAAGGCCGGTAAAACCTCGTTTGTTATTGCCTTGATGGGTGTAATCATTCCCTTGATACTTGGTACTGCTGCGGCATATCTGTTTTTCTCAGATTTTTGGGAGAATCTTTTTGTTGGAGTAATACTGACTGCAACAAGTGTCAGTATCTCAGTACAGACTTTAACCGAACTGGGTAAACTTAATACAAAAGCAGGAGTAAATATCCTTGGCGCCGCTGTAATTGATGATGTATTGGGTCTTATATTAATATCAATTGTTCTCGCAGTCTCACAATCCATAGGAAGCGGCGCATCCGGTGCATCGGCAGCCATAAGTCTTGTTCTGACCTTTGGTAAAATAATTGCCTTCTGTATAATAAGTGTAATTATGATAGCCATTGTTCCAAAGTACATTAATAAGATATCTACCGATAACAGGCATAAAAGGGATCTTATTGCCTATTCAATAGCCCTGGCTCTGCTACTGGCGTTTATCTCAGAGCTTCTAGGCATCGCTGCAATAACAGGTGCATATATATGCGGTCTTACACTTTCACAGTTTATTCATAAGGAATACATTGAGAAAAATGTTAAAGCCATATCTTCCGGCTTCCTATCCTTGATATTCTTTGCAAGTGTTGGTCTGGCTGCTAACGTTAAGGGTTTTAGCCCGAAGGTTATTCTTGTTACTTTAGTCATGTTCGTAGTTGCTGTAATTGGTAAGCTTTTTGGTTGTTCCGGCGCAGCGAGAATCCTTAAAATCAGCAAGAGAGAGTCCCTTCAAATTGGGGTCGGTATGATCTCCAGAGGTGAGGTTGCAATTATTACTGCTAATATCGGTCTGCAGAATCATATTATTTCTGAGGAAATATATATACCGACGTTAATAGTTGTAATATTGACTACAGTTATTACTCCTGCGCTGCTGAAAGTAGTCTTTAGTCCAAAGAAAAATCTAAAAGAATTGTCTTCATAATCTTACTCAGGTTAGTTACTATACATTTGATTAATACTTCAAAAACTGCGTCCTTAATAAACAAAACCCGGCGGTCCGTGTGGCTTTTCACAGGACTTGCCGGGTTTTCAACATCTATTTCTGTTTAATATTTAGAGTGTTTTACTTTGCAGTGAGCTTCGCTTGCAGTTCAAGTACTATTGCTTGAACTTCTGCTGAGGTAATCTCGCCTTTAGGGTTAAAGTTACCTTTGTCGTCAAGTTTCATTACTCCTGAATACACGACGGCTTTTATTACATCTTTTGCCCATTTTCCGGCTTTATCAATGTCTGCGATAGCAACCTCTTTACCTGTCAGTTCTTTACCGCTCAACTGCATAACCTTGACAATAATAGCTGCAAGCTCTTCCCTTTTCAATTTTTCGTTTTCATGGTAATTGCCTTCACTGTCAGCAGTTAAAAGCCCCATCTGTTTTGCCATATCCAGAGTATTCGGAACCCCTGCCAGAATTACTTCGAACAGCTGGGCTCTGGTAATAGTTTCATTTGAAGCCATACCAACATCAAAAGTCAATATATTATTTTCAAACAACTCTTTATTTTCATTTACTTTCCGACTGTCTCCAACTGTTGAATAGGTACCCTTCTTCATCAGGTTTTCAAAAAGCTTTGCAGAAGCCTTTACATCCTCAACGGTTAAGGACTTTATTTCATGAAGCACTTTGAGTTTTTCGTCATCTGTTTTTCCTGAAATATAATTTACTATTGCACTTGACGCTCCAGAAAGTTCACCGCTTGGGTATGTATGTTGGCTGTAAGACTTAAGTATGTATCGTTCCAGGTCCTTCTGCGTCAAGTTTGCATTCGTTACATAATCCGCGAGGCCATTGTATACGTCATAGGTTTCCTTTATATTAGGATCACGGTAGGAGGCAATAATTAGTCCCCGCGAACCAAAGCTTACCATACCTCCGTAAGCGCCATATCCGAAACGGATTTTCGGGAGGATATAGTTTTCTTCAATAATTAATGATATCGGTAAGTACTTCCCTGAGAAAGTAGCTCCCATTTCTTCGTAAGTGGCCGACACCATATTGTACTGTACTGAAGTATCCATTACTATTGCCTCTTTTAGTGAAGGCTTAGGCAATTTAGAATAGTCCTGCTTAACAATACTTTTTGCAGGTAATGTATCTATTACAGATTTAATTGCTGCTTCAAACTTGGATATGTTATTCTTATTTCCAGCAAAGGTTGCAATCATGTTCGTTCTATTTACAACCATATCTTTTATGGACTTAAGTTCACCAATTACTTCCTGAGGCTTTTCTTCCAACGTCTGTTCAAGCTTAACGAGGAAATTGTAGTAATCAAGCCCTGAAATATATGTATAATAGTTGCTGTTGTCACTAAAATGAGAGGTGTTTCTGTCCATTAAAACCCCTAAAGGCTCATTGGTAACATTTGCTTTAAAATTAGATTTCTGAGTTTTTACAATATTAAGTAACTCTGCCTTATTATCAAAATTCGTATTAAGCAGCAACTCTTTTACAAGCTCTAGCTGCTTGTCATATTCTCCTATCAGGCCCATCCATGAAATAGCCATATATGGAGTGAAGCTTTTATCCTTTTTCTCTATTGTTGTTATTCCAAAGGAGGCTCCGTTTAAATATCTCATAACCTGAGTATTTAACTGCTGATGGTCGTAATTTTTCGTTTCAAGACCACCCAGAACACTTGAAAGCAATTTCAGGTAATGCAATTTATCAACAGGTATACTGGAGGTATCCAGATAAATAGTAGATAAAGCTGTCTCACCAACATTGGCTTCTGCAGACAGAATTTTGATTCCGTCAGAGAGTTTTGCTTCATTTACTTTAAATTTTTTAACCTCTTCAGGAAGGTCTGTAATATTCACAGCTTTAAGCGATTCGATAACTTTTTCATCATCAGTTCTGCTGTTCCACTGGCTATATGCCTTTGTGTCTGCAATGGTTTTTGCTATTTCTTCCTTACTCATTGAAGCCTTTATATCTTCAAGCTTCTTTTTCAGTTCCTGCTCCTTCTTTTCGGCCAATCCGGCTTGAGGAACAGTCGTTACTAATGCTCCATGGCTATTCTTCTGTACGTATTTAGCAGTAAGATTCTCGAGATAGTTGTCTTTCAGTTTAGCCCCGATATCTTTTAACGCTTTATAGTATACATTTAAATAATCAGTTTTACCGGATATAACCCACTTTTGGGAGATTGCCACAGATAACCCCACACCGAGGTTGCGGCTTTCTGTTATGTTTGCATTGCTTAACATAGTTGCCGAAACAATTGCGTCTATAGCAGCCTTATCAATACCGTTTTTTACTATATCACCTATTGTACTGTCAACCAGCTTTTTGAAATCTTCCTTTCGGTTTTCATCGGCATTAATTGCAGTGAATGATAATATGGGCTGAGCCGATATATCTATTACATTCGCGTATACGCTTCCCCCTATTTTACTTTCATTAAAAGCCTTTTGCAGTGGGGAGGACGGTTGATTGAGATATGCACTGACAAGCTGCAGTCCCGTTATTTCTTCATCAGTTATGTCATTCAATACAAAAGCATAATCTATTTCAGCTGCATTCTTAGTATTGGATTTTGCTGAAACCGGGAATTGATAGGTTTTTTCTACCTTTTCCTTGGCAGGAGCCACTCTTCCTGTATCAATCTTGATATCCTTCTTATCATATTTTGAAAGATATTCATCATTTATATGCTTTAAGAACTTCTCATAATCAACATTTCCATATAGAACCATTAATGAATTGGACGGATGATAGTAAGTCTGATGATATTTAATTAGTTGATCATATGTAAGATCGGTCATAACATCAGGGTCTCCGACTGATAAATAAGACTGGGCACTATCAGGGTAAAGAGTTTTTAGTACATTACGCAGGGCCGCCTCATTTATATTGCCGGCCTTCATCTCATTATATACCACTCCGGTTACAATTAAAGGTGATTTTTCATCAGCCAGCTCATATCTCCAGGCCTCTCTTGCGAAAATATTTTTATCACTGTAGACCAGCGGGTTGTATACGCAGTCCAAATATAAATCTGCCAACTTCATCAGCTGAGCTTCACTCATAGACGCAATGGGATAGGTAGTCCATGTCTGGGAAGTCATTGCATTAACATATGTACTGTAAGTCTGGTTTGCTGCAGTAAACATTACATCTTTAAGAGGATACTTCTTTGAACCTGATATGGTTATGTGCTCTAAAATATGGTTTAAACCGGTGTCATCTATGGCTGGAGTTTTAAAGGTGATATCAAAGGATCTGTCTATATCCTTACTCTGTACAAACAGCAGTTCTGCCCCGGTTTTCTCATGCTTGAACAAAGCTGTTTTGGAATTTATCAAATCCATGTTACCTATTTCCATTGTCTTAAACCCTGAAATTACTGTTCCAACCTCCGGAAGTGCTTTAAGCTGTGTGTCGTTGCTATTGGCGGCTACTGATGCAGGTAAAAAGCTAAGCATCATACACAATACCAAAATAAATGAAACAATCCTTTTCATTACTGTTTTAATCTCCTTTTACTGTGATAATTTTAATACTTTAACACTTTACTATACGTAATCAGTTGTAGATTGTCTTACTAATTTAGGAAATTGTAGATAATATGTCAAATTGGCATACCCCCTGATATCCGATTATAAGTGAATAAAAACCTGAATAATATTTTTTTACCAACATGGGAAATCTAAAAAAAGTAAGTTAAATACCTCACATGCTCTAAAGACATTACTTAATTATTAATATGAAAACAGTAATACAAAAAGATAGGAGATTTAGTTTATGCATAACCTTATAGATGGTACTTTTTTGAAACCGGTTGAGTCCTACTGGATCGCAACTACTCCGTCAACAGACTATCCCTGCTTACAAGAGAATATTAAAACGGACATACTTATTGTAGGCGGAGGAATAACCGGCTTAACAAACGCGTATCTCCTGCAAAAGGAGGGCTTTGATGTAGTTGTAATTGATTCCTACAGGATAGCTATGTCTACTTCGGGACACACAACAGCTAAAATCACTTCACTTCACGATTTGAAATATACAACACTTAAAAAGCAAATCGGAAGCGATGGAGCAAAAAAATATGGTGAAATAAATCAAAACGCTATTTCACTTATTGAGAAAATAATAAGTGAAAACAAAATCAGCTGTGACTTTAGTCATCAGTCTAACTATGTCTATACCCAGGACAATATGTATATAGAAAAACTGGAGAATGAAGTAGCAACGGCACGAGAGCTTGGACTGCCTGCCGAGTTTACTACAGATCTTGATCTTCCTTATGAGGTTAAGGGCTCAGTACGCTTTGACAGGCAGGCACAATTCCACCCAAGAAAATATTTGCTTGCCTTAGCTGATATTTTTGTAAAAAATGGAGGACACATATTCGAAAATACCACCGCTATAGACATTCATGAGGATAGAGAATGTAGAACCTCAATCAGGGACGGATTCAGTATTATATCAAGCAAGGTTATTATAGCCAGTCATTTTCCCTTTTACGACGGTGGGGGCTTTTTCTCTGCAAGAATGTTTGCAGAACGCTCTTACTCTCTCGCAGTTAAAGCTGGTGTAAAACTGTCGGGAGGAATGTATATATCATATGAGCAACCCACAAGGTCTGTGAGAACGCAGCCTTTGGAAGATGGTGGGCAAATTCTTATAATAGGCGGTGAGCATCATAAGACTGGGGAGGATGAAAATGAAAGAGAACACTATAAAAACCTGATAAAGTGGGCGGATGATAACTTTAAGGCATTGGAAATTCCATATCGCTGGTCTACCCAGGACTACACAGCTATGAATGAAATACCTATAATAGGGCACTTAACATCTCGGAAATTGAATATTTTTATTGCAGCAGCTTATCAAAAGTGGGGCATGACTACCAGTACCGTTTCGGCAATGATAATTAAAGATATTCTTACAAAAGGTAAAAGTGAGGTTGAGGATATTTTTTCACCTTCGAGATTTGCACCAATCAGTTCTGCTAAAAACTTTATCAAGGAAAATGTTGATGTTGCTGAGAGTCTGATAGAGGGCAAGCTGATGAAGCTTCCCGAGGACATCTCTCTGGATCTTGGAAAAGGTAAGGCATTAATGTTCAATGGTAAGAGAGCCGGGGCTTATAAAGATATGGATGGAAATCTCTTTATAGTAGATACTACCTGCAAACATCTTGGCTGTGAGGTTCACTGGAATTCTGCCGAAAACACATGGGACTGTCCCTGTCATGCATCACGCTATAATTATGATGGAACGGTTATTGACGGTCCGGCCTTGAAACCCCTGGACAGGCTATTATAAATAATAACTCTTATTTTATTAAGGAGGTTTCTTTTTCATCTTTGGATACTGCATCAGTTTTGTATGGAGCAGTCACTCTATTTATATTAATAAGCTTAATTGCAATAAAGGGCAGATAAAGTATCAACCATAGCACACAGCCCAGTATAAATGTCAATACAAGATACCCCGGACTCCCTACCAGCTTCTCAAAGCTCTCCATTGGAGAGCCTGCTGCCGGATATCGTAAGAAAAAGTAATTGCCGCCGGTAATAGCGTTAATAGGTGTGATAATTACTGCAAAGCCAACCAGTAATGCAATAACCTTGGGAAGCTTTCTGATATCCGGCCTGAAGCCCATACAGAACACCATAATGAGAGGTATCAGGCATATGATGCCATGTACAAGCATTGTCTGAATATAAATAAAGGACATGGAAGGATAATAGAAAACATCAGGTGTCACAAGTGTCATAAACGCAGGAGCCAGACCAATTGCATAGGAGTACTCCTTAAGAAGCTTATTCCTTGTAAAGGCCATTAAAGGCAATAGTATTGACATAAGACTGCATAAATGCAGCGGAAGTGTATATCCCCAGGAAAACTCCCCCACATTTTTGTACCAAACTATCTGAGCCAACTCCAAAAACGGAAGTATTAAAGAAATATAGCATAGGGCCTTCCATTTTACTTCAATACCCTTGTCTTTTAGAATTAAAATTATTATTAACCATAAACAAATGACCATTCCAAGAGTCAATAAATGTTGACCCGAAAAAAGTTCATTCTTATACTCTTGTGGAATATGATCTATATATGTAAAAAAATACTTAAACATATCCCCTGTTTCCTTGTGAAAATATGTTGTCCCTAATGATATATATTCAATATTATTAATTATTATTAATTAAGTAATTTATCTTAATTGACACTATATATAGTATTGATTTAATATATATTTATGTTCAAAAAAAATAAACTTAGGAGAGATTAGAATGATTAGACGAGATGAGGTAAATAAGGTTATTTTGCCTGAAAGCGAAATTCCCAGGCAATGGTATAATATTGTGGCAGATATGCCAAACAAACCGGCACCCTATCACAACCCAGCAACACTGAAATTAATTGAACCTGATGATATGAAAGCAATTTTCCCTGACGAAATTATTAAACAGGAAATGACAAACGACCGCTATGTTGACATTCCTGACCAGGTCAGGGAAATGTATAAGCAATTCAGACCCAGCCCGCTCTACAGGGCAAAAGGACTTGAAAAATTGCTGGGGACTACTGCACGTATATATTACAAATACGAAGGAACCAATGCAACAGGAAGTCATAAGCTTAATTCAGCTATTCCACAAGCATATTACAATAAAATTGCCGGTATTAAAAGGCTGGCCACAGAAACAGGAGCTGGACAGTGGGGAAGTGCATTAAGCCTTGCTACAAGCCAGTTCGGTCTTGAATGTTCCGTATATATGGTAAATGTAAGCTATATGCAAAAACCCTATAGGCGTTCGTTTATGAAAACCTTCGGGGCAAGTGTAGTCGCTAGTCCCAGTAACAGGACCAACTGTGGAAGAAGTGTTCTGGAGAAAGATCCAAATTGTTCGGGCAGCCTTGGTATAGCAATAAGTGAGGCTGTAGAAGATGCTGCAACACATGCTGACACTAACTACGCTCTTGGAAGCGTTTTAAATCACGTATGCCTCCATCAGACCATTATAGGTATCGAGGCTAAAAAACAGTTGGAAATGCTGGACGAATATCCTGATGTGATTTTTGCCTGCTGTGGCGGCGGAAGTAATTTTTCGGGAATTACCTTCCCTTTCTTACAGGATAAATTCAGCGGAAAAAAGCTTAGAGCGGTGGCAGTTGAACCCTCTGCCTGCCCTACCCTGACAAAGGGTGTTTTCGCATATGACTATGGTGATACTGTAAAGGTCGCCCCCATTACAAAAATGTATACCCTAGGACATGACTTCATCCCTGCTGGAATTCACGCAGGAGGTCTCAGGTATCATGGAGATTCAGCAATAGTAAGTCAGTTGTATCATGATGGAATTATTGAAGCAACAGCCTACGGTCAGAAGTCGGTCTTTGAGGCAGCTGTAACTTTTGCAAGAACAGAAGGGATTGTACCAGCTCCCGAATCAGCACATGCCATCCGTGCAGCAATAGACGAGGCTCTGCTTGCAAAGGAAGCCGGCGAAGAAAAGGTTATTCTTTTCTGTCTGAGCGGTCATGGTTATTTTGATTTTGCCGCTTATGAAAATTACTTTGAAGGTAACCTGGACGATATTGATTACGCTCCTGAAGGCAGTCTAAAGAATTTACCGGATATTAAATAGTCCTCCGCAACATCAATACGCTTTAACTTATCACATAAACTGTAAAAAAGAATACTTATCAGTGCGTGAGTAACAAATAAAATAATTTGGACGCATGGTAAAAAAGTAAAAAAGGAAGAGCTGAAATGAGCTTTTCCTTTTTTCTTTTCGTGTGCAACAAATTATTTTATTTGTTACGGACTATAGTATAAACTTTTTTCAGCTCATTTGATTCTTCATAAAGTATGCATCAGGTTTTATAATTTACCTGTCTAAAATCAAAGATTTAAATACAGCCAGGTATTCCCTGAGAAATACATTCGGGTATATCCACCACGGAGTGCCCGAGCTTATACCATAAGCGTCCAATCCCACCCTTTTAGCCAATAGCTTGGATCTGAACATATGAAAATCGTTAGTTATAATCATTACCTTTTCTGGTACTTTGTCAAAGCTTTGAAAATATAGCCTTTTTGAAAAAACCATATTTTCATATGTACTAGTTGATTTCTCCTCTTTAATTATCAGCTGTTCAGGAACTCCGTGTCTTACAAGATACCTTTTCATGCCCTCGGCCTCGGTAATTGTCTCACCTTTCCCCTGTCCACCGGATACAATAATCTTTGTTTCGGGGTTTTCAGCTATATAGTCCAAGGTATAATTCAACCGCTCTTGCAATACAAGCGTGGGAGTCTCACCATTCAGACCGGCTCCCAGAACAATAACACAGTCTACTTTTTCATCCTTCTCTGAAATGGCTGAAGAAACCAATATCACCGATACTATAATGAACGAGACAAGCCATACTGCAAATGTAATTAAAATAAATTTACCTACTTTATCATAGAACTTCTTTTTTCTGGTATAAACTTTACTGTTAACAAATATCAGACCCAGAATTATCGTTAAGCCACCCAACCCCGGAAGTAAGATACCAAAGTCCATACTTCCACTTCTGCTTCTAATTATTACTGTATCTAAAATAGCTATAACAGCAAATATAAACAAGCTTACCTTTATAAGCCTTTTTTTCCTCACAGCTTCACCTGCCCCTGAAATTAATAAATAAATTAATTAATATTGAAATAAACAAATATTGGAAGTAAAACTATAATCAGTACTTATAAATTCTAAAAATCAAAACTCAATTGAGTCGCTTTTTCGACCTGATGAGGTAAATACAAATTTCTTGCCATCGGGAGACTTGGTATGCGTTCCATTAAAATTAAAATGGTCTCCTTCTATATTAGGTATTCCATCCACGGTAATCTGCAGTTTGTTTATACCTGGGAGGTTTAATACAGTCATTACAAGAGTATTTGTATTTGTGATGCCCCCAGCACTACCCATGTTAAACTTTGCAGCAACCTCTTTAGGTAAATCTACTGTAATAAAGTCGCCGTTAACTGTTGCTTTATTTATGCGCAATTCTGATTTCTCAAGTACTTTATTAATAGCTGCCGCAATATCCTGCTCATACAGCTTTTTGTCAACTTTGATATTAACTATTTCCTTTGGATTTTCATAATCCTCTGCATCATAATAATAAAGTTTCAGTTCAGTTGTTTCCTCTTTTTGCACAGGGCTGCTTTCACTTGCCTGTACTGCAGAAGGTGAGGCTTCAGAAGCAGTGTCTGTTGCAGGAACAGTTGTATCGGAAGCCGGCTTGTCATCACCTCGGTTATAGATTTTTGTAGAATAAATCAGCAATCCAACAAGTATAACTATTAATGCAAAAAGTATTACTGCTAAAGCCTTTAGTTTCTGTTTGTTTGTCATAAAAAGCCTCCTTTTTATACATCTTTGGTTTTGTTATATTAATGTAATACAGGCCTTAAAATAAGTCTTCGCTCCTGTCTCATCAACACCTTCCACATATACACTACCTGCTTCCAGCTCTGAAATGTCCTTATTGAGTATAATTGTGTCCCCTGCAAAAGCTTCACTCAGATAGCTTACCTGAATACTATTTACAGTATACTGACCATGTTTCTCTATTGAAAAACAATCGGTTATGTAATCTATATATTTTGAGTTATTGAGATGTCCGTTTATATCAATATCACTGTAGCCTATAACTTTTTTATATACCTGCTGCAACTGTCCGTTTGATTTAATTTTACCCATTCTTCCTTCTATAGCCCTGACCGGGTTATAATTATGAACCCTTCCAGGAAAAAGTTCGGTCTTTTGTATTTCTCTTGTATGGACATCCATTATAACCCAACTTGAAATGGCTCTACCCACTATTTCTCCACTAATATCTCTAATATAAAAATTCCTCTCAAACTCAAGCTTTTTAGGTTCCAGCGGCCAGGTTTCCAGAAAAACTTGTTCATTGAGGCCGGGGACTCGATCCATATGAACCAGCATTTTTACAAGTACCCAGGTAACCCCTTTTTCCTGAAGCTCAACAATACCCAACCCAAGATTCTCGGCGTGGAGACTGGCTATATCCTGAAAATAATTAAATAATGAGCTAAGCTTAACTTTTCTATAATAATCTGCATCCCCATAATCAACATGATATGTCTTTTTATAAAATAAATTTGTATCATTATTCATATTTACTCCTATAATCCCAGCTTCGTTAAATATTTTCCTATTATATGGTCCACGGGAATACATCCTATTACCCTGCTGTCAGTACTGTTATTTCTGTTGTCCCCCATAACAAATACACTATTTTCAGGCACCTCGATTTTTTCATCCGACCGGTATTCCATTGGCTCTTTTATGTAGGCCTCCTCCAATGTTTCACCGTTTCTTACAACCTTACCGTTTTTAAACTCAATAATATCTCCTGGTCTTCCTATAACTCTTTTTACCCAGAATACCTGTTCCTGATTCCCTGTTATTTTTGTTACTATGAGGTTATATTTAAGAGTATCCTTAACATTGTCAATAAAGCTTCGAGCTCTATCTACACGGCTGTCTATAATAATTATATCTTCATAATCAGGTATCCCATGAAATATGTTTTGAGTTTTATTTATGATTATTTTCTCACCATCTTTTAAGCCGTTTTCCATTGAGGGACCTATTACACTTGTGGGCTGAAAAATGAATATTATTATAATTAGTGCTACTATTATTGACACAAGTATGGTTCCAATCCAACTTATCATTTCTTTAATTATCTTCATCTTTTCTCCATTCCGGCATGGGGTATTCTTATATACCTTTTATTAATCTCAAGTCCTTTACCCATAAATTAGACTCCGGGCAATAAATTTTGTTCCAGTCAATATATACGTTAAAATATCCAGATTGTATGTTTCAAACTTCATTATCCAAATTATTCTAATTATAATATATTTGATAGGTTTATTATATATCTAATCTATTAATTTTTCCTTAACTTTTTATGTCAAGCATATGAGCTCCTATACGTTGAAAAAAGCAACCCTCAAGGATGCTTTTTTCCCTTTCTATCTTATGTTTCAGTTTACCTGCTTTAATTTGTTATTTACTTGCACTATTTAATTATTCTATTTTACTTTTATTCCGTAAATTTTCTTAGCATAGCTTCCTACAACAATTGTGTTATCATAAATTGCTGGTGATGATTCCACATTACCTCCAAGTGGAACAGAATTAAGGGTTTTGCCGTTTATAGGGTCTACCAGATGCATATATCCGGCAAAATCAGTATAGACCATGTAGGTCTTTCCATCTGAGCTTTTAAAATCCAAAGGTGAACACCAACTGTAAGAAGTCAGCTTTTTCTTCCATATCTCTTCCCCGGTTTTCTTGTCCAGAGCAACCATGGTTCCATCAGAGTTTGAACCGGTAAAACAAATATTAAAGATAACCATGTTGCTGATATCATCCTTGCCAAGTATAGGTGTTCCCAGTGCCCCACCGTTTATATAGTACTGGTATACGCACTTGTAATCCTTCTGCCAGACTAATTCACCGGTTAAAGCATTGAGTTTTCTAATGTTACAGTCCGCAGTGGCAGCTTTACCACCTTCTCCGCGCTTGTCAACCTGATTTGCAGTATAGAGGAATACGCCCTCATCAGTCTCTTCAATAACAATGGTCGCATCTGTGTCATCCTTGGTTTCATATATCCAAACTGGTTTTAAGGTATTAAGATCCAGGCATTGTAACGTACCTCCATTATCACAGAAATACATAAAGTTTTTGTAGACAGCAGGAGAATTCTCAATACCCTGTTCATCGTTATAGGGACTTCTATAACGATATTTGGTCAGCTGAGGAGCTACCGATAGAGTTCCAGCATCCTTATCAAATTTGGTATTAAGCTTTACTCTGTAAATTAAACCATTTTCACCACAATTAAGCAAAGTATCTGTTTTACCATCTAATAAAGCTGAGGAATCATTGGCACCCCAACCTCTGAATGCGACCTCGTCCCTGCCGAATATTGAATAAAGCTCTTTCTGGTTCAACAGATTTATTATTCGGTACTTATACTCGGTGAATTTCCCATTGTTTTCGTTGATTCCCATTCCGGTATATAGTATTGGATATCCTCTAGGGTCCACCATTCCTGTACCTTTTATTGGATAACCTATTTGAATTTTATTTCTGGTTGGTTTACCTGTTTCAAGGTCCAAAAAGTATATATTACCGTCCAGAGCAGGGTAAATTACTTCAACAAGGTCCTTTGCCTTCATATCTGCGTTAATGTTCATTAGTTTCCTGACATCCTCAGGCCAGTGAATCAGCAGCGGCTGTCCTGTCCATCCTGTTCCGGGCCAATAGCTGTTATGGGCAGCAATACCACCCAGACCTTCTTTTTCCCAGACAATTTCAAGTTTCTTCTGTGTAACTGTTCTGGTTCCAAAGGAGGCATTATCCCTGTAATTATTTCCCCTGAAGGCTGTTACCCCTTCTAATTGAGAATATTCAGAACTTGCGCCAAAGTCGATTTTATTTTTCTTCTTTACAGTAAACTCTTTTAAAGGTGTATTGTTTCTGAATATCCAAGATTTCATATTTAAGCCGCTAGCCAGGGGATTATTGATGGCAAAGTCGGTATAGGCTTTCTTTCCACCAAAATCAGACTCTTCTGACCAGGAGGTTTTTAATTTCTCTGGGTCAGTCATTTCAACTGGCATAGGGTCGGCTACAGGTTCTTCCTCCGGTTCCTCTTCAAGATCTTCATACGTATCCCCGGTAATTTCTGAACTGCTTACAGTACCAGATGTATTTGCAGAGGTTTTAACCGTTGAATTCCCACTGGTATCAATCAGCTTGCTAAGCCCAATCCATATACCAGTTGTTATCAAAGCCATAACAAGTATTGTAACTACTCCCCTTAGCCTGTTAGTTGCTCTTCTTCTGTATCTTCTCATATACTTTCTCAAAACTCCTTATAATTTTTAATGCAATTTATTTTATTTTTACTCCATAAATTTTTTTTGCATAGGTTCCCACTACAGCCATATTGTTATAAACCGACGGTGAGGCTTCAACATTACCGCCGACGGATATTTTATCAAGGTCTTCACCAGTTTTGGGATCAATCAGGTGCATATCTCCCTTGAAATCACATAACAACATATAGGTTTTACCCTCCTCAGACATAAAGTCTACAGGTGAACTCCAGCTGTATGCGTCCAGATGCCTTTTCCAGACCTCCTTACCGGTTTTCTTGTCCAATGCTACCAGAGTACCGTCACTTGTTGATCCGGTTAATGCAATATTAAATATAACAATATCACTAATATCATTCTTGCCAACAACAGGTGTTGCTAACGCACCGCCATTAATATATGACTGGTATACGCAGGAATAATCCTTCTGCCAGACAAGTTCTCCAGTGAGAGCATTGAGCTTTCTGATGTTGCAATCGGCTCTTGAACCGGCCTTACCGCGCTTATCTATTTCATTCGCAGTATACAGGAAAACTCCGTCATCAGTCTCCTCCAGGGTTATTGTACTGTCGGTATCGTCCCCTGACTTATATATCCAGACAGGCTGCATTGTGTTTATATCCAGGCATTGAACAGTTCCGCCGTTATCTGCAAAGTACATCAGATTTCTGTAAAAGGCGGGAGAATTCTCTATTCCCTGTTCGGAACTGTAACTGCTTTTATAGCGGTACTTTGTTATCGAAGGCTGTATTGACAATGAGCCTGTCTTACTGTCAAACTTGGTGTTTAGCTTGGTTTTATATATCAAACCGTTTTCACCACAGTTTATCAAGGTATCTGTGTACCTGTTCAGTAGGGCGGAAGAATCATTTGCCCCCCAGTTCCGGAATGCAACAGGATCGTTTCCGGGGAATGAATAAATCTCCTTTTGATTTATAAGATTAAATATTCTATATTTAAAGGAACCCTTTTTATCATTCATTTCGTTCAAGCCCTGTCCGGTATAAAATAACGGATAACCTCTAGGGTCTACCATTCCGGTCCCCTTAACGGTAAAGCCAATATTCATCTTGGGTCTCGATGGCTGTCCTGTCTCCATATCAAGGAAATATACATTACCGTCAAAAACGGGATAGATTACTTCCACCAGATCCTTTGTTTTCAGATTTGAATTTATGTTCATAGCTTTTCTTACATCTTCTGACCAATGTACCAACAGCGGTTGACCTGTCCAGCCCGCACCAGGCCAAAAACTGCCAACACCGGTAACAGCTCCGATCTCATGTGTCCATACAATTTCCAGCTTCTTTTCCTTTACATTGGCCTTTCCCCATGAAGGAGCTGTTCTAAAGTTGTTACCCCTAAATGTTGTAACTCCTTCAAGTTCAGAGTACAGCTCAGGTGAACCGAAGGCAATATTATACGGTGGATTATAGTTTTTCACTGTTTTGTTGTTGACCAGAGTCCAATAAGTTATTTTTCCGCCATCTGTGTATGTTTTCTGCCAGGACCCGTCACTCAAAGCCTTTTCAGATATAAGACCAGGAGGATTTTTCCACTGCACCAGCAGGTCATCAGGATTTGTACTTTCTGCAGGCTCCTGAACTGTTTCTTCAGCGGGTGTCTGGCTATGTTCTGCTTGTTGTGAGGGTGCAGATGCTTTCGCTGTTTCCTCTGCGTTTATGACTGTTGTAGATGAACCTACTGTTGAGGTTTCCATCGCAGAATTCAGCCAGGGCAGATTTCCGTTAAACATTAAATAAACAGCTGTCAATGCTAAGAGTAATAGAGTAAAGAATATCGTTACTGCAGGCAGTAAACTGTTTCTTTTTTTATTTTTGTAATTCATATTTACCTCCGTAAATGATTCGTCCCTAGCCTTAATTTAGCGACAAACCCTTTTGATATTATATCAGAATAGGTGTGGAATTTATATTTCTTTTTTACTAATTTTTTCTTAAGAATTAGTTAACCTCTTGTATAAATATAGAAATTTACTTGCTTGGTTTGTTAATTCGTTGGTAAATATTCTTAATCATATTGTAATTGCCTTACTTTTTATCTATAATTATTTTTACTTGCTATCCATTTCCGAATACATTTCCTATAAAGAGCACAGATTAAAAACAATCGTATATGTTTATATTATTTGTCATTTTAAGCTTGTAAAACCGATAAATTTAAATATATCAAACATAGGGGGAGTCGCATGAAAAAATATTACAACTACTCAGCTCAGGAAGTTCTCAAAGAGCTGAATACAAATCTTAACGGTATCTCGGACAAAGATATTGAAAAGATTAGAGAGAAATATGGCTACAATGAACTGCAAACAGGTAAAAAAGCTGGAGTTATAAGAATTTTTCTAAGCCAGTATAAGGATTTTTTAGTTATAATTCTTTTGGTAGCTGCTATTGTGTCTCTCTTTTTAAGAGACTATGAAAGTGCAATTGTTATTTTTGCAGTTACTATCTTAAACTCAATACTGGGAACAGCGCAACACTTCAAGGCAGAAAAATCCCTTGAAAGCCTGAAATCCTTAGCTTCACCTGTTGCAAGAGTCATTAGAAATAAAATGAGGATTGAGATTCCGTCCAGAGAGGTTTTAGTGGGCGATATCCTATTACTGGAAGCTGGCGACTTTATAAGTGCCGATGGAAGAATTATAGAAAACTACAGTCTACAGGTAAATGAAAGCTCCCTTACGGGAGAATCGGAAAGTGTTGTGAAGACCGCAGATGTAATTTCCGGACTTGATATACCAATTGGCGACCGAAAAAATATGGTCTTTACCGGCAGTCATGTCACCTACGGAAGAGCAGTAGTAGCAGTAACAAACACCGGTATGTCAACTGAACTGGGAAAAATCGCATCCCTGATGGAAGCTGCTGAGAACAAGCAGACTCCTTTGCAGGTTAGTCTGGACAAATTCGGCAAAAAGCTTGCCATTGCTATTCTTGCTCTTTGTGCAATTATTTTGGCTACTAATATTATCAGGGGTTACTCCGCTATTGATTCCTTTATGTTTGCAATAGCCCTCGCTGTAGCTGCCATTCCTGAGGCTCTGAGTTCAATTGTTACAATCGTTCTTGCCATTGGTACACAAAAGATGGCAAAAGAGAATGCCATTGTTAGAAAACTTCATGCGGTAGAGAGTCTGGGCAGTGTGTCGGTCATCTGTTCTGATAAAACAGGTACTCTCACCCAGAATAAAATGGTTACAAAGAAGGTCTTTGTGGGGTGGAAAATATTCGACTCGGAGAAACTTGATATGAAAGATACTCTTCAGCGTTCAATAGTAAAAATAAGCATTCTGTCAAGTGATGCAACCATTACTGACGGAACTGCTGTTGGTGATCCGACGGAAGTTGCCTTTGTCAAGCTGTCCAACGATTACGGCTATGAAGAAGAGGATGTGCGCGAGGAATATTCCAGATTGTCGGAAGTACCTTTTGACTCTGACAGAAAACTGATGAGTACACTGCACAATATTGAAGGTCAGTACATGATGTTTACCAAGGGTGCTCCAGATGTTATTTTAAGCAAATCTAAAAACGTTCTGACAGAGCATGGCGATAAGCCTCTGGAACAAGGCAATATAGAATTTATCGAGAAAGTAAACAGGGAATTTTCACAGGACGGGTTGCGTGTACTTGCCTTTGCACGAAAGACTTTTGATTCCCAGGTGAAATTAACCATAGATGACGAAAAGGATCTGACCTTTGTTGGTCTTGTTGCGATGATTGACCCACCCAGAGAGGAATCAAAACAGGCAGTCGCCGATTGTATACGTGCGGGTATCAAACCTGTAATGATTACCGGTGACCACAAGATCACTGCATCAGCTATTGCAAAGCAAATTGGTATAATGGATGAAAACAGCCATGCCATTGAAGGTGTGGAAATCGAAAAAATGTCTGATGAAGAGCTGAGAAGCAAGGTACAGGATATCTCAGTTTACGCCCGTGTATCTCCGGAGCATAAGATACGTATTGTAAGGGCCTGGCAGGACAAGGGTAATGTTGTTGCCATGACGGGAGACGGTGTAAATGATGCACCAGCGCTGAAACAGGCCGATATAGGAGTAGCTATGGGCAAGGTCGGAACTGAGGTCGCAAAGGATGCAGCATCTATGATTCTGGTGGATGACAACTTTGCTACAATAGTCAAAGCGGTCTCAAACGGAAGAAGCATATATACCAATATCAAGAACGCCATTAAGTTCCTGCTTTCAGGTAATACTGCAGGAATACTGGCAGTACTGTATACATCAATTTTAGCTCTACCGCTTCCTTTTACAGCCATGCATTTGTTGTTTATAAATCTGCTGACCGACTCCATGCCGGCAATTGCTCTTGGTTTGGAGCCATATCGGAAGGATGCCCTTAATTCGAAGCCAAGGGATATTAATGAGCCTTTATTAAATAAAGGATTTTTACTGCATGTAATTTTTGAAGGTGCTGTAATCGCAGCAAGCGCACTGACAGCTTTTTATTACGGTTTGAGTATTGGTACCCCCGCCCTGGCAAGTACTATGGCCTTTGCCGTATTGGCGCTGGCAAGACTGATCCATGGATTTAACTGCCGTTCCAACTACCCCTTGTTCAGAATAGGTTTCTTTACCAATAAGTATCAATGGGGAGCAGTTCTCGCAGGAATATTACTTCTGACATTGGTGCTAACTGTATCACCGCTTCAGAGTCTATTTGAAATAGATCCAAAAGTAATTGACCATATAGGGGTAATCGGTTTGCTTGGACTGGCGCCTTTTGTAATCATCCAGATATATAAAACAATAAGGATGGCAATAACAAAGTAAAATGAAACTGTATTAGCGGCATAAAATAGCAACGCTATAGCTTCTATAATAAGAAGTTCATCACTGGAATAAGTAATTCAAATCCCCAGCATGGGCATTATATCCTAACCTGGGGATTTCCTTTTAGGTACTCTTTTTTTCAACCTCTGAATTTTTCAACTTGTAGTAAAATTTTTGTTGTCATTCCAGATAACTTGAGAGACAGCTTTTACTTCATCAGTGCTTTTATTATCAAAGTAAAATCAGACAGAATATCTTTTTCATATACACAAGCCATTTCTAATGTATTAATAATACTGTCCAACAATTCAGGTTTATTTGATATTGAATACTTCATCAGGTACTGCCTCATAATCAAACATTTCTTCTCTACAAGTTGGTACTGGTTATAAATTTCCTCCAACTCAGTTGAGGGATACAGCTTTAACAAGTATTCCATACGTAAAAGCATACATTTTTTATGTTCCCATAATATGTGAAGAGGCCTGATATCATGGTATACCTTTCCCTCAGATAAAAGCCTGAAATATTCAATTAAGCCACCATATACAGCAAGCCCATAAACGCAGTTCTGCGAAGGATTTCTAAAGGTTCTGTAATTATTATCGGTACGTTGTGAATATAAAAAATCCGTTAGCTGATCACTAATAAGTACTAAATCCACTTCATAAGAGTATTCATTATTATATGATAATAATTTTATCTGACCATCAGGACAATATGCAAAGTTACTTTTAACACCTTCTTCAAAGTTTTCAAAACTAATCCTTATATCTCCGAATATCCCTTTCCCGTTAAAACCTAAAGCATTGTAGGTCTTATCCTTAATATTATATCCATACACAAGGTTTTCGTGATAAAAAGTCCTGATTTTGTAGCTCCTGGTATCAGGTATGTAATACTCATCCAGATGCAATACAACATAGTTGTTGTGATTTATTGAATTTATCATAAAATCATTTATTTCTATATTGTAGTTCCTTAGGAAATAACCTTCTATTGAGTTTCTTTTGATCCATGGATTTCCCGGATAAACCGAGTCAATCCATTTACTTCCCTCGAGGATGCATGGTAATACAGAAAAATTAAAAAAATTCCCTTTATAGCGTGTATCACAGACCAACTGAATATAATTGCTTAAAAACCATGGCAGGGTTTCATTATAATTGAAGATAACAGATAAAGGATAAGCGTGGATAGTGTACCCAATAATTGGTGGTACTGTTATAGGGAGTTTTCTCTGAGACATTCTATTACCCCTCCTACTTTAGTATATTATACCTATTATAACATATTTTGACATAAACTGTGTACATATAAAATGTTTTTTACTATCTAACAAAGTAAAAAAAGCTGCCATAAACCAACTTTCACTGTTGGTCTATGGCAGCTTTTAAAAAATTTCAGTTCTTAATTTAATTATCTTGCTACATAATGTGTGTGCAACAATTTGTGCGCCTTATGGTCTCCTGCTTCGCCGAGATATTCAGCATAAAGCTTCTGAATTTCAGGATTTTCGTGAGACTTTCTAGTAACGCATACCTTGTCTATGTCATAAAGTCCCTGGATTCTTGCAGCTTTAACTTCATCAGTCTTTGACTTGTCTTTGATAATGGGCTGTCCCCCACCGTTAATACATCCGCCTTCGCAGGCCATAACTTCAATGAAGTGGTACTGAGCTTCGCCGCTTCTTACTTTGTCAAGGAGCTTTGCTGCATTTCCTGTACCGTTCGCAACAGCAACTTTTATGTCCATACCTGCTACATTAACAGTTGCTTCCTTAATTCCAGCTAAACCTCTTACAGCAGTATACTCTATGGCATCAAGAGATTTTCCTGTGAGTTTGTCGGCTACTGTACGAAGGGCGGCTTCCATAACTCCTCCGGTATTTCCGAAGATAGTACCTGCACCTGAATAAGCTCCCAGGATGCTGTCTCGCTCACCGTCTTCAATCTCAGTAAACTGTATTCCTGCCTGACGAATCATTCTTGCAAGCTCTCTTGTTGTTATGACAGCATCGATATCTCTGAGGCCGTCAACCTGCATTTCGTCTCTTTCGGCTTCATATTTTTTTGCTGTACAGGGCATTACAGATACAACAAATACATTCTTGGGATCAACGTCAGCCTTTGCTGGATAGTAGGACTTTGCAACAGCACCAAACATTTGCTGCGGTGATTTGCAGGTTGACAGGTTCTCAAGGAAATCGTGGTAGTTGTGTTCACAGTACTTTATCCATCCAGGTGAGCAGGAAGTAATCATTGGAAGCTTCCCACCGTTCTGTATTCTGTTTAAAAGCTCATTTCCTTCTTCAATTATTGTTAAGTCAGCACTGAAGTTAGTATCAAATACTTTTGCAAAACCAAGTCTTCTCAATGCTGTGACCATTTTTCCTTCTACATTAGTACCCGGTGCATAACCAAACTCTTCACCAAGAGCCACTCTTACAGCCGGAGCGGTCTGAACAACTACATGCAGGTCCTTGTTTTCAAGAGCTTTCCAAACTTTTGCTGTATCGTCTCTTTCTGTAAGAGCTCCAACTGGACAGGCTTTTATACACTGACCACAATTGATACAATCGTGACTTGCAAGCCCTTCTTCATATCCAGTAGTAACTGTCATATGAGCACCACGGTAAGCATAATCTATAACTCCGACATCCTGCAGCTTGGAACAGACACTTACGCATCTTCCGCAGAGAACACACTTATTTGGATCTCTTACGATAGGGCCCGATGTATCAATAAAACCTTTATCAACTTTTCCGTCATAAGGAAGTCTGTCTATTCCATTGTCATTACAGAGTGTCTGTAATTCACATTTTAAATTTCTTGAGCATGAGAGACATTCTCTGTTGTGGTTTGACATAATAAGCTCAAGAATATTCTTTCTTGCCTCTCTTACAGTACTGGTTGCAGTTTTAACTACCAAGCCTTCAGATACCTTGGTAACACAAGCAGGATGCAAACCTCTCCAGCCTTCCACCTCAACTACACATACTCTGCATGAACCGGGTTCGTTAACACCCTTCATGAAGCAAAGAGTCGGTATATTTATATTAAGCTTTTTAGCAGCTTCAAGTATTGTAGTGTCCTTAGGAACCTCAACTGCAATACTATCTATTGTAACATTGATCATTTCCATATTATTTACCCCCATCCACGTGCGTTGCACGAACATCATCGATATAGAAAAATCATTCTATGATTTTTCCAAGTGAATTCATTTATGAATTCACTTTAGATATATGACATACACCTGTTCTGCACTTACCATTTATATGCTCCAGGAACTCTTCCTCAAAATACTTTATAAGAGTTAATAGAGGTACAGGAGCACTCTGACCGAGACCACAGAAGCTTGCTGTCTTCATGGTCTGTGCAAGACTCTTCAATTTATTGAAGTCTTCCATAGTTGCAGTACCTTCTGTAAGCTTATCAACAAGTTCGACCAATCTATAGGTGCCCTCTCTGCAAGGAGTACATTTGCCGCAGGATTCCTCTTCAAAAAATTCCATGGAATTCTTAAGGTAATCAACAACACAATGACTGTCATCAACAACAACCACCGCACCAGAACCCAATGAAATTCCTGCTTTCTTAAGATCATAGTAACAAATCTTGGTATCCAGTAAGCTCTCCGGGAAACAGCTTCCAGACTGGCCTCCCAGATGTACGAATTTTAACTTGCGTCCGTTGGTAACACCACCGCCGAGGTCATAAATAAGCTCTCTTAAAGTCATCCCGAAAGGAATTTCATAAACTCCTCTGTTCTGAACATTTCCTGAAAGACACATTAACTTTGTTCCGCCGCTGAATTCTGTTCCCTTCTTGCTGAAGGTTTCTCCGCCATCTTTGATTATCCATGGAATACATGAATAAGTCTCAACGTTGTTCAAAATCGTAGGCATTTGATATAAACCGCAATTCTTTATATATGGCGGCTTCTGTCTTGGTCTGCCGGTCTTTCCTTCTATTGATTCAACTAGGGCAGTATTTTCACCACAAACATAAGCACCAGCTCCTGAAACTACCTTAAGTGTAAAATCAAAACCTTCTCTTCCGAGAATATTTTGTCCGAGGTAACCAGCCTTTTCGACATTTGCTATTGCGCTTCTTACTGTCCTTTGAATAGCTGTGTATTCACCTCTGATGTAAATATAACCCTCTTTAGCGCCCATGATATAAGCACCAATTGTCATACCTTCAATGAGTTCCAACGGGTCTTCTGCAAGAATGTGTCTGTCTTTAAAAGTACCAGGTTCACCCTCGTCACCGTTACAGACCATATATTTAGGACCTCTTTTAATAGCGTAAGCCTGCTCCCACTTTATACCTGTCGGGTAAGCAGCACCACCTCTACCAAAAAGGTTTGCTTTTTTTATTTCTTCAATGGCATCTACATGTTCCATTGACATTGTTTTCTTTAAGCCTTCATAACCACCTGCTTGTATATAAT
>JAEYWA010000070.1 GCA_023431385.1 Bacillota bacterium
AAGAAGTTGAAGGAAATAGGACATATAAATATACATAGCAAGACCCAAATAGTTACTCCTACCTTGAAGGGAGAAGCCATTGTGAAATTAGTCCGTCAAACGTCAAAAGAACTTTTAAATCCTTCCTTGACTGCAAGTTGGGAGAAGGGTCTCGGAATGATTGAAAATGGTGAAACCACAGAGGCAATTTTCATGGAAAAACTACATTTATATATCACAAAGTCAATTGAAAAGATAAAAAAAAATAATATAATAATATAAGAGCATGAAAATTTTAGCGACTTAAGTCATTATATGTTAATTTATATAAGAAAATGGATTCCAATGACTGAACAAAACAAGGGAATACGTAACAGTCTGAGAAATTTGACCACTATAATATGTTAATAGTAAAGGAAGTGGTAGACATACCAGTTAAAATAGCTATTTGCGACGATATGCCTGAAGATATTGCACAACTATCAGATGCCCTATTAGCTTATGATCCCATGTTTGAAATCATATCCTTTTCCAACGGGAAAATGCTGATGGATGAACTTTTGGATGGGCACTTCACTGCCGACCTTCTGTTTTTGGATATCTATATGCCCGAACTGAACGGCATACAGACAGCTCAGCAAATAAGAACTATACAAAAAGATATTAAAATCATTTTTCTTTCCTCCAGCAAGGATTATTATCCGCAAGCATATGAAGTATTTGCTTTTAACTACATAGTGAAACCCTTTGACCGTGTGAGGCTTAATGCTGTTCTGAGCCGCGCGCTGGATGAGCTTCGGAGAGAACACGAATATAAAATCCGCATTCAGTACAAAGGTACTGTACATAGTGTGGACTGTAGGAAAATCCAATATATTGAAAGCCGGGATAAGCTCCTTTTGTTTCATCTTGTAGACAAAAGTATACTTCAATGCTACGGAAAGTTGGAGGTGATACTGAAAGAACTGCCGGAGAAATATTTTTATCGCTGCCACCAAAGCTTTGTCATAAACCTTTCCCATGTGACCGAAACCGGTGATGTCTATTTCCGCATAGGGCATACCATGATCAGTATATCGAGAAAATACATAAAGGAAGCGAAGGAACGGTATTATGCCTGCATGTTTTCAGAGATGGGCGGAGGACTGGACATATGAGGCGACCAGGGCGAACGGAGATACTTCTAATTCTGGGAATACTTTTTGCTCTTGTAATATCACATATTCCTGTGGTTTATACGCTGTTTTATCACAGCATAACGAAGGTTCCCACAGCTGAGAACGGAAGCCTTCGTCTCTCCATTGCACCGGGGAAGGAGCGCATTGCTCTGGATGGGGAATGGGAATTTTACTGGAAGCGCCTTCTTGTTACAGACCACCTGCAAGACGCCGTTCCAGATTTGCTCATCCGTGTACCTGATTACTGGTCAAAATATCAGATAGGTGGAAGCAAGCTTCCATCTGCAGGGTTTGCAAGCTATCGACTCAGACTGGAAAGCACGAAAGCACTCAGTCCGATTACAATCTATATTCCGGATTTTGGCAGTGCCTACAGGGTGTTTGTCAACGGAACCCTTGCATCTGAAAGTGGCTTTATAGCGAAGAATACCGCTGAGGTATTCACCACAACCAAAATAAATTTTTATCCCGTGACACTTCTGGCAAATCAGAGACATGAGGTGGTAATCGAAGTTGCTACCACACGGTTTTCAGGACTTTATATGGCTCCCGTGATGACAGGTTATGATAATGCCATACAGAAGGACAGCCTTCGAAACAACGTGCGTTTTATTCTTTTCGGAGCTGCTCTGTTTTCATTTTTTATTCTGATAGTAGGGTACATACTGTCTTTCAGGACAGTCAGGCGCTCGGTCTGGCTGCCGGTCATAGGGCTGTTTGTTTTGCTTCGTATTATGCTGACCACGGAGTTTTACGGCTTCTGGCAGGATATAGTGTTCTTCCGCCTTTCGTATGAAGCCGTTAATCCACTGATGTTTTTTCTTACCTTTGCGTTTAAGTACCTGCTCATTTTTCTTATTCAGGAGCTTCTGGGTGTTGCATTTTCCCTAAGGGAAAAGGTGGTGCTTCTTTTGTATTACACTGTGTTGTATCTACTGTACCTCTTTATTCCAAATGGCTTCTACAATCGGCACCTGACAATTCTGCTTCCCCTATGTGCTTTTTTCATGGAGATCTATGCATTCTTCAAGATATACCTCAACCGTGGGCAATTGAAAAAATACTCTCTGTTTGTATACTGGGGCACGGTTCTGGCTATTACCGGACTAATTATTGACAGCTACTATATCAATGGCAATATCTACTTTAATTTATCTCTTTCGTTGCTGCTCCTGTTTACAGGATACTTGATGATACTCGGTCTGGTTGCATCCGTTCAGGCCTCGGACATATCCCGTGACTTTGCCGTTTCCTGCGCCCAGCTGGAGTCGGCAAGAGAACATATTGCAATGCAGACGGAGTATTATGATGCTCTCAGTATACATATAAATGAAATCCGCGCCATCCGGCATGATTTCAGGCATTTTCTCAGTGTGCTGGGGCGACTTTCTGACGAGGAACGGTATGCAGAACTTAAAAAATTTTTAAGTGAATACTCGGAGAAAGCCGATACCGAGTCACTGCCGATATTTTGTGAAAACGTGGTGGTAAACTCCATTCTTGGCTTTTATTCTCTTCAGTTGAAAGAACATAATATTCTTTTTCATTGTACTTGCATTATTCCAAAACAGCTGTCGGTCAGTGACAGTGATCTTTGCATTGTCCTTGGAAATGCTCTTGAGAACGCATTTGAAGCTTGTCAAAAGCTGGAGGCTCCCGATACACCTTCGGTCTCTGTAGAGGCCAGGCTGTTAAACGGCCAGCTTCTGATCAAAGTTTCAAACACCTACAACGGCACAGTCAATGTAGCCAATAGTCGGTATCTCACCACAAAAGAGACCCCAAACCATGGCATAGGTTTACAGAACATTCACAAGGTAGTGAACGCCTGTGGTGGCTATATCAAAACTGAGCACACAAAAACTGTGTTTACCTTAATGGCCGCTTTCCCCAAAGCATCAATTTAACCTGGTGTAAATGGTAATAGCAAAATCTGCTATTTCACAAAGGGCGGACTGTCAATTGTATGGCAGGGTAGTTTTATGTGTATATATGTAAGAAATTTTGCTGTCAAGTAATTTTTTGTATATTTTAGTTAATTTTTTATCATATTTAAGTTAATTTCGGAATTATAAGCGTCAATTTCGCCATTTGTCGTTAGAGGATGATATATATAATATAATTAATAACTAATAATAAAATATATAATTCAATGGTGATAGCTATGAGAAATGAAGGTAATTCCAAAATTAGTGTACCGCAAATAAATTTGCCTAAAGGCGGCGGGGCTATTAAGGGGCTTGGTGAAACATTCCAGCCAAATTCATTTAACGGTACCGGAAACCTGCAAATTCCGATTTATACATCTCCCTGCCGGGATTTTGAGCCGAAGCTGTCTCTTGACTATGGTTCTGTTTCTGGAAATGGTCCTTTTGGATTGGGATTATCACTTTCCATTCCCAGCGTTTTACGCAAAACTGAAAAAAAGCTCCCAAGATATGATGAATCTGATACGTTCATTCTTACCAATTCCGAAGATTTGGTTGAAATGGGGCGTAAAAGTAGTGAAGACGGAAAATACGATATTATTATCTATAGGCCAAGGATAGAGGGGCTGTTTGCCAATATTGAATACTGGAAGAATGCTGATGAGAATTATTGGAAAATTACTGGTGACTCTTTTTGGAAGGTGACAGCAAAGGGGAATATTACTTCGTATTACGGTAAAAGCGAGAGTGGAAGAATATGTGACCCTGATGATGCTTCAAGGGTTTTTCAGTGGCTTATCGAAGAAACTACCGATCCAAAGGGCAACAAGATTAAATATAAATATAAGGCTGAAAATAATGACTGCTTGTCCGATAATGAATGTGAAAAAAACAGGAGCCGTACTACAAATAAATATATTCAAAGTATACTTTACGGAAACTGGTTTGATATGGACCAAAATGAGTTATGGGCTTTTGAAGTAATTTTTGATTACGGTGAATATGATATAGGCATGGAACACACAGCGAGAAAGGGCTGGGACCCTTATCAGCCTGTACAAGCCTGGCAGTCACGTCAGGACGTATTTTCAACCTACAAGAGAGGCTTTGAGATACGCACTCACAGGCTTTGCCGAAATATTCTTATGTTCCATCATATCCCTGAATTAGGATCGATGGCTTGCCTTGTTCATGCTACAAGCCTTGAATATGACGAATCCCCTGTCTTAACACAGTTAAAGGCGGTACATGCCATCGGATTCAAACGCATGCCGGACGGCAGCTATCGTTCAAAAGCCGTTCCTCCGCTAGAGTTTGAATATTCTCCGTTCAATCCGGACAAACAGACATTTGGTACCATATCTGTTGAAAATGGCAGTTATTTACCAGGATATCTCAATCAAGCTTCGTTTAACCTGATAGATCTTTATGGAGAAGGTATTCCGGGGTTTCTATCGAGCAGTGACACTTCAACGCTTTACTGGAAACCTAAAGGCGGAGGAATATATGAATCACCTGAGTATCCTGAGCAATTTCCCATTGAGAAGGATTTACGATTGGAGCATCATTCCCTGGTCAGTCTTCTGGGTGACGGAAGGTTGGATCTTGTGATTGGAACGGCCGGACGTGGTGGGTTCTACCAATGTAATGCTGATGGTACCTGGGAATTATACCAGGGTTTTACTTCTTATCCGCTGGATTATGTTAACCCCAATAAAAGTATGATTGATGTAGATGGAGATGGGATACCCGATATAATGGTTTTTGAAGGCGATGGAACGCGGATATATACTTCTCTTAAAAAGGAAGGCTATGCTGCCGCTTTTCAGACTTCTTTGGAAAAGGACTTTCCTGATGCGGCAGATGCTTACAAAGAAGAGGTAGTGACGTTTTCCGACTTTTTTGGAGACGGTCTATCCCATCGTATAAGGATACGGAACGGAAGTATAGAGTGCTGGCCCCATATGGGCTATGGTAAATTCGGTAAAAAAGTATGTATAGACCATGCTCCTGTCTATGGGGACAAGCTTGATGCATCCCGATTGTTTCTTGCTGATACGGATGGTTCCGGTACAACCGATATTATTTATGCCAAGGAGGATAGGCTTGAAGTATATTTAAATCAGAGTGGTAATTCATTTAGTCAACCAATTATCATTCCTTTACCTGAGGTATACAGCCTGCTTGATCAGATCAGCTTCGGAGATATATACGGCAATGGTGCATCCTGTCTTCTATTTTCAAAAATGACTCCTGAGGTCAAGCACTACTGTTATGAATTCACCGGGGGCAGTAAGCCTTATCTTATGACAAAAATAAATAACAATATGGGAGCCGTCACTTGTATTTCCTATAAAAGCTCAACCAAATACTATTTAGAGGATAAAGCAGCAGGCAGGCCCTGGATAACCAGACTTCCATTTCCGGTACACGTTGTGGAAAAGAGAGAGAGTATAGACTGTATTTCAGGGTCGAAGCTTACAACTATCTATTCCTATCACGACGGCTATTATGATGATCAAGAAAGGGAATTCAGGGGTTTTGGCTTTGTGGAGGTATTTGACACTGAAGATTTTGATGTCTATAATAAACCCGGCCTGTTGAAGGATATGGGTTTTGAAAAAATACACCACGATTTTTTTGTTGCTCCGGTTCATACAAAGAGATGGTATCATACAGGGGCTTTTTTTGAAACAAGTGCTGTTGAAGAAAATAAAATTAAGCAGTATTACAACTGCAACAAGGGCAAACAAATACATGCTTTTAAGGAATATAGTTTTGATGATGACTTCACAAGTTGGGATGAAGAAACCATTAGGCAGGCATTCCGGGCACTAAAGGGTCAAATGCTTAGAGAAGAGGTCTATGCTGTGGACAATATCAGCGGTGTTTCCGAACACCCTTATATTGTGACAGAGACAGGTTTTCACGTCTGCCAGATATACCCTGATCCCATCTGGAGCAAGAATCAAGAGCCTGTAAAAAATAAATACAAGGCGTTTTATCCATTTACCAGGGAAACCATCAGTAGTCATTATGAGAGAAATCCTCAAGATCCGAGGGTAGAGCATCAGTTTATTTTAGAAATAGGCAGTTACGGGGAGGTAAACAAAACCTGTAATGTCTATTACCCCAGACGTGTTGACGGATATCCGCAGCAGAAAGAGCTTAAAACAGTTGCTACGGTCAGCCTATTCAATGAATTTGAGCTGCCAGGGGTTCCATATGACAGCAGAAGCTATGAAATTAGCGGACTTGAACTCCAATGGGACAAGCCTTATTTTTCCTATGATTTTATTTCAGAGCAGGTTGTTAATAATGCGTTAACTAATGTCATTCCCCATGACGGTTCCTTCTCAGAGGTGGGAATACAGGCACGTCTTCTGAATTGGACCCGTAATTACTACTGGGATGAAGCTCAGGAAGGGTGCAATGTATTGGGTATAATTACCCCGGAAGCATTGCTGCATCATACTGAAACCGCTGTATTTACTGACGATTTCATACGAAAGGTTTCGTCTAATAAAAATCTGCCTGAAAACAAACTTTCATATGATGTTATGACAAATGAAGGCGGCTATGTGCTTAAGGAGGGCTATTGGTGGAATTGTGGCCTTGTCAGCTATTACTTCAAGGCAGTTGAAAACAGGTTCTGCCTGCCCAGAATGGTAGAAAACCCAATAGTACCGGAAACTTCCTCGGTTTACAACAAAGCCGAAATGGAATACGACCCCTACATGCTCTCTATCACAACAGTCAATCAATATGTTAATAAAGGAATTACTCAGAAAACCACTGCTCTTTATGACTATACTACCCTGCAGCCATGCATGGTTAAGGATGCAAATGACAACATATCCCAGACGGTGTTTGATCCTCTGGGCATGGTAATAGCCACTTCCAGGTACGGGGCCTTAAATGGTAAAAATGTTGGGGATATGGATTTGAAGTATTACAAGCCGTTCGATGATACACCTTTTGAAAAGGTTTTTCAAAGGTTGAAAGAGGTGGCGGAAGAGAATGGCATAACATATACGCAGCAAGCAGCCCCATTTTTCTACTACCAATTATTTGCACAGTACATAGATAAGACTTTTGAAGGTATTCTTGAAAGTATTGAAAATACAAGCTCACAAAAGCCAAACACCTATTTGCAGCAAGCTTCTTCATTTTTCTTCTATGACCAACATGCATTTATTAAAAACCGGCAGCCCGCCAGAACTATCAGCCTGATAAGGGAAACTCATGCGAGTGACCTTCAGGATGGGAAGGAAGGCAGAATACAGGTACATATAGGCTTCACAGATGGTTTCGGACGGGAAATCGAAGGTAAGCTTAAAGCAGACCCGGGCCAGGCATTTGTTTTTGACAGCTTGACAGGCAGTTCGGCCATGTTGGAATGTGATAGCCGATGGGTGGTTTCAGGCAGAACGGTTTATAACAACAAGGGAAAACCAGTAATGAAATATCAGCCATACTTTTCGGCAATATCAGGCTATGAGGATCAAAAAAAGGTTGAAGCTCTTTTACCCAAGCCTCCTGTTGTACATTACGACCCCCTACAGAGGGAAGTAAGGGTTGACATTCCCAAGGGCAAGCTTCCGCCTAAAGGAAATTTTCCCGGGACGGATACGCTGAGCTTCTTTTCAAGGGTCGATTTTACACCTTGGGAGGAGAAACATTACGATCAGAATGATACCATAAAGGATTCAGAATATTTTAAGGCTTTTCAGGAATTTATGAGGAACAACTCCAAGCCCACGCAGCAAGAGATAGATGAATTGGATGCCCTTGATAAAGCAGCAAAATTCTATAATACACCCATGATTAAAGTTTTTGATTCCATGGGGAATGTATTTATGGATATTGCTGATAATCTTGGAGAGGTTATGCCTGATGCTTTTAACGATATTGTTAAAAAATTTGGTATTGGGTCTCAAGAGCTGTGGGAACAGCTTATAAGCAAAGAGTATTTGAAAATAGGCGATTCTTCCAATGGAGCGTGGGTTACCGAAAAATTCAAGCCTTATATGAGCAGTTATTCTCTTGGGCTGGATGAAAGGTTCAAGCAACTTGAGACTGGAGTTATCAATCTTTTAAGACAGAAATTCCTGGTGACGTATCATGAGGTTGACATACATGGCAGGACGGTGATCTCTATTGATCCACGGCTTTACTATACAAATGTTTTAGAAAATACCCGGTACTATAATTTCAAGTACACCTACCAGATGGACGGGAAAGAACCTGTTTTGTATGACGGCGCAGACAGCGGTAAGCAATTCCATCTCAATAATATTTTTGAAAAGCTATTCTGGACGTGGACCGCCAGGAATTTCTACCAGCAGATTTATTATGACGGACTGCAAAGAAAACTGAGAGTACAGGTTCAGGGATATAAGGATGACGGTACAAAGGCCTCCGACAATACTGTTGAAGAATTTATTTACGGCGAATCTCTGGAGAATGCCAAGGACAGGAACCTGTGGGGGCAGCTTTACAAACTGAAGGACCAATCAGGCATAATAACCAATTCATTATTTGGAATAGATGGAGAGCTGCTTGAGACCTCCAGGCAGTTTGCATGTGAGTACCAGAAATCCATTAACTGGTCACCTGATACTTTACTTGAACCCGAGGTATATAAAACTGAGTTATCCTATGACGCATTAAAACGGATAGTCAGCGAAACCATGAAGCGTGAATTTACAAACTTGTCTAAGGGGACAGGCCGTGAGTTAATGTTGGAGGGCAGCATTACGTCCAATGCATATAATTGCATGGGGCTGCTTGCATCGGTGAGTGTGTGCGACCAAAGGGGAACTCGAGAGGAAATAATCAGGAATATCACATACGATGCCAATGGGTTGCGGCTGTCAATGACTTACGGTAACGGAACTGAAACCACTTATAAATACGAAGATATAACAAAACAACTTATAAGCCTTTCCAGCACGCGCTCTGGAAAAGATAGCGATGGCGGCACACGGAACCGGCAATTACAGGATATTGTCTATACCTATGACGGAGTAGGTAATATCACACGAATAAGAGACAATACGTTTAAGACAGTTTTCAATGACAACCAGAGGATAAATCCTCTTTCCGACTATACCTATGATGCGCTCTACCGGTTGGTTAAGGCCAGTGG
>JAEYWA010000090.1 GCA_023431385.1 Bacillota bacterium
GATTTCTCATGAACGTGAAAGTCCAAAGTACGGTTTTCTACATTTACAACACTCAGGACATGGCCGTTAAGTTGTCCAACCTTGTCATATATGTATAATTTACCGATTGAGTCTACGGTTGCTTTAAGGTTTACTTTTTCGAGCATAATGCCATCACTCCTATCAAAATATACTGGATAAGATATTATTCAATTAAATAGCATGAAATTGAGGAGCTCCCTTTAACCATCTGCTTTTATTATAATACATTAGTATTATTGACGAAATAGATATACTTTGATAAAATATATCAAAAATATTGATAATTAGAGGTGAACATGGAGCTTACATATTTTAAAAGCCTGTTATATCTGTATGATTTGGGAAATTATTCTCAAACCGCAGAGGTATTGGGATACTCACAATCCAGTATTTCCACACATATTCAAAGGCTGGAACAGATTTACGGTGATAAAATTATCTATCGAAAAGGTAATAGCTTGATTTTAACCCCAAAAGGAAAAATAATATACCAATATGCTAAAGAAGTGCTAGATTCAATGGAGAGGCTGGATAATGAATTAAGAATACACAAGGTAAATGAAATTAATATTGGTACAATAGAGTCCATTGCCCTGTATTATTTGCAGGACATTATTGAAGCATATAAAATTAAATATCCTCATATAATCTTTCACCTTTCAATTGAAGATGAAGCTAGTTTAATGGAGAAACTTTCTAAACAGAAACTGGATTTTGTTTTGGTCTTTAATAAGGAAATCAAGTCTGAAGGTATTAAAATTCTAAAGATAAAGGAAGAAAGCCTGTGTTTTGTATATAATACAAGAACCAATTCAGAAGCAAATATTTTGGAAAAGTTTGAGGAGCAACCACTTATATTGACCGGTAAAGAATGCCCTTATCGAAAAGCCTTAATTTCTGAATTCAAGGAATCCGGGCAGAAATATAAAATTTCAATGGTATTAAGCAATGTGGATACGATAAAAAGCCTGGTCATAAATGATTGGGGTATAGGTTTTCTGCCGCAGTTCACCATTCACGAAAAGGACAAGTTGGGTATTTTGAAACACACAATGCCGAGTCCGTTTTTTATACAGCTTATGTACTATCCCGCACTCGAAGAAAGCATGGAATTACGAAATTTTATTCAAATAGCACATTCATCAATAAATGGTTCTCTTAGGCCGGACTAGCGATGAATTAAATTATTACATTAAATTGAAAGCAGAGAACTCAAGCTTATATCTACTATTAAACCCTTATCAATAATACACATATTTATCCAACACGACCTCCTATTAGAATAATTTACTTCATATTGGTAAAAATATAAGCTAAATTATATTTGAAAGCAAAAATAGTTCATAACTTATTGTTGCTTTCCCGTCATAGGAGGATTTTATGGGTAAGTTATCCGGAACAGAAACATCAGAAAATCTTGCAAGAGCTTTTGCCGGCGAGTCACAGGCTAGGAACAGGTATACTTTCTATGCCGAATATGCAAAGCAGGAGGGGCATGCTGTGCTAGAACAAGAGTTCAAGCTGATAGCTGAAAACGAGAGGGCTCATGCTAAAGTATTTTATGATTTACTGGTTGATGGAATGGGCGGTCCAAGCAATGTTAACGTAGATGCAGGCTATCCCTTTGAATCAGGTGATACTGTTGCAAACCTTTATTCGGCAGCTCATGGCGAACATGAAGAACATTCAAAAATATATCCTACTTTTGCTGATATTGCTAAAAAAGAGGGTTTTCCTCAAGTTGAAGCTGCTTTCAGAATGATTGCTAATATTGAAAAGGAGCACGAAAAGAAATTTAAACAGCTTGCTGAAGAATTGAAAAGCAAAACTTTGTATCAGAAGAAGGAACCCCAGCAGTGGATATGTACCAATTGCGGACATATTCATCAGGGTACCGATGCACCAGCCATTTGTCCTGTTTGCAAGCATGATCAGGGGTGGTTTGAAGTAAGAAAAAATCAATACTAAACACCTGCCCTAGACATATAAAGCATAATAAAGCATTGGGAGCATGGTTGGTAAATCGAGTATGTAATAAACATTAATATAAATAGGAGGACAGAGTTATGTGGGAAGATAAAATTGATATTAATCAGGTTGTGGAAATCAGAGCAAAGACAACCACCTTTTTTGGAGTAGGAGCTATTAATAAAATGGAGGATGTGGCAAAGAATCTATCCTCCAGAGGAATTAAAAAGGTAATTGTAATGACCGGAAAAAGTTCTCATATTAAGACGGGTGCATGGGATGTTACTAAAAAAGCCCTTGAGGCTAATGGAATTGAATATCTGCTTTACAGCAAGGTTACTCCAAATCCTACCGTTGAGCAGGTTGATGAAGCCACAGCTGAAGCAAAGAGCTTTGGCGCTCAGGCTGTTATAGCTATAGGAGGAGGAAGCCCTATTGATGCTGCAAAGAGTGTAGCTATTCTTATATCATATCCTGATAGGAATGCTACTGAGCTTTATGAGCTCAAGTTTGCTCCTGATGCTGCAGTACCTTTGGTTGCAATTAACCTTACTCATGGTACCGGGACAGAAGTTGACAGATTTGCTGTTGTAAGTATTCCTTCCAAGGAATATAAGCCTGCTATAGCATACGACTGCATTTATCCGATATATGCCATTGATGACCCTGCATTAATGACAAAGCTTCCTGCCGAACAGACTTTATATGTTTCAGTTGATGCAATAAACCACGTCGTTGAAGCATCAACTACTATAGTAACAAATCCATTTGCCATATTACTTGCAAAGGAAACCATCAGACTTGTTGCTAAATATTTGCCTATAGCGGTTAAGGAGCCAGAAAACCTTACTGCAAGATATTATCTTTTGTATGCATCTTTAATTGCCGGTACCTCATTTGATAATGGGTTACTGCATTTCACTCATGCCCTGGAGCATCCATTGAGTGCAGTTAAGCCAGAATTGGCTCACGGTCTGGGATTATCAATGCTGCTGCCGGCTGTTGTTAAGGAAATATACCCTGCATCAGGAGAGGTCTTGGCTGAAATATTTGAACCTATTCTTCCTGGCTTCAAGGGAACAGCCGATGAAGCTGACAAGGCTTATACTGAAATCAGAAAGTGGCTTAATGAGATTGGTGTTACTTCAAGTCTTAAGGATGAAGGCTTTGATGAAAGTATGGTTGAAAAGCTGGTTAACCTTGCATTTGAAAC
>JAEYWA010000109.1 GCA_023431385.1 Bacillota bacterium
GGAATAAAATGGCTGATAACCTGGTTATTGTGGAGTCTCCCGGAAAAGTTAAATCTATCGGTAAGTTTTTAGGTAAAGGCTATAAGGTGGAAGCATCTGTGGGCCATGTTAGAGATTTGCCTAAAAGCCAGATGGGTGTAGATATTGATAACAATTTTGAGCCTAAATATATAACAATTAGAGGCAAGGGTGACGTAATATCAAAACTAAAAAAGGAAGCAAAAGCTGCAAAAAAAGTTTATCTTGCTACTGACCCTGACCGTGAAGGTGAGGCAATTTCCTGGCATCTGGCAAACCTCTTGAATATAGATGAAAATCAGAAATGCAGAGTTTCCTTTAACGAGATTACTCAAAACGCTGTTAAAAGTGCAATCAAGCAGCCCAGAAAGATAGACATGGACCTTGTGGATGCACAGCAGGCCAGAAGAGTACTTGACAGGATAGTAGGTTATAAAATCAGTCCTCTGCTTTGGAAAAAGGTAAAGAAGGGCTTGAGTGCAGGAAGAGTTCAGTCTGTTGCAACAAAAATGATATGTGACAGAGAGGCGGAAATTGATAATTTTGTCACCCAGGAGTATTGGTCAATTATATCAAAGCTTGTAAAGCCGAAAGTCAGTCCAGGGTTTAATGCAAAATTTTACGGTACTGAAGCAGAAAAGATAGAACTTGTTAATGAAGAGCAGGTTAATGCTATCCTGAAAGAACTTGAGAAAAGTAAATATATAGTTCAGAAGGTTAAGGAGCAGGAAAAGAAAAGGGCTGCCGCTGCGCCTTTCATAACCAGTACATTGCAGCAGGAAGCATCAAGGAAGCTTGGATTTACCACAAAAAGAACCATGATGGTAGCTCAGCAGCTGTATGAAGGTATCGAAATAAAGGGTCAAGGCTCAGTTGGTCTGATAACATACATGAGAACAGACTCGACCAGAATATCTGCCGAAGCTCAGAACGAGGCAAGGGAATATATAAGTAAAAAATATGGAGAAGCCTATATTCCCCAAATCCCGAAAGTATATAAAAACAAATCGGCATCCCAGGACGCGCATGAAGCTATCCGTCCTACCTATATTACAATGACGCCTGATGAAATTAAGGACTCACTTAATGCCGAACAATATAAGCTGTACAAACTGATTTGGAGCAGATTTATTGCCAGCCAGATGTCATCAGCAGTATACGATACAGTCAGCGCAGATATATCTGCGGGGAAATACATTTTTAAAGCTAGCGGCTCGAAGGTGAAATTTTCGGGCTTTATGGTACTCTATATTGAAGGGAAGGACGCTGAAGGCAGTGAAGATGAAGGAGACGATGAAGAGAGAAGCAATCTTCCTGATCTAATGCAGGGGGATGTTCTTGAACTAAAGAAGAATACTCCTAAGCAGCATTTTACCCAACCGCCGGCAAGGTATACTGAAGCCACACTTGTAAGAGCACTGGAAGAGAAGGGTATCGGAAGGCCAAGTACTTACGCTCCAACTATTACTACTATTCTCTCCAGAGGCTATGTAGTAAAGGAAAAGAAATTTTTGTTACCTACAGAACTTGGCAAAATAGTTAATGATATTATGAAAAATCATTTTGTTGATATAGTCGATGCAGAATTCACTGCACAAATGGAAAATGAGCTTGATGCTGTAGAAGACGGTGAAAAGCCTTGGAAAGATGTTATGAAGGATTTCTATTCTTCTTTTACCGGGGTTCTGAAGCAGGCTGAGGAATCAATAGGAGATGTTGAGGTTCCTGAGGAAATCTCAGATGTTATATGCGATAAATGCGGAAGAAATATGGTTGTGAAGCACGGAAGATTTGGAAAATTCCTTGCCTGTCCGGGTTTTCCCGAATGCCGGAACACAAAAGCAATAGTTGAAGAAGCCGGAGTATCATGTCCTTTATGTCAGGGAAAGGTATTATACAAAAAGACTAAAAAGGGCAGAAGGTATATAGGCTGTGAAAGAAACCCGGAATGCTCCTTTATGAGCTGGGATATGCCAAGTAATGAGACTTGTAGCCAGTGTGGAAGCTTTATGCTGAAAAAAACTTCAGGTAAAAAGACTGAGCTTAAGTGCAGCAATGAAATGTGTTCCAGCCACAGTGATACTGTTGTTAAAAAGGCAACATAAATTAATAAAACGTATAAATGGATATATATAATAAATTGTAAACCGGAAGTGCATATAAGCCTTTCGGTTTATTTAATATAATGTGTGTGTAATAAAATTTAACAATACTAATTGTGTACGCGCCATGCGCGTAGATGGGAGATAATATGAATAAAACCGTTAATGTAATCGGGGCCGGGTTAGCCGGTTGTGAGGCTGCATACCAGCTTTCAAAGAGAGGCATAAATGTAAAGCTTTATGAAATGAAGCCGGAGCAATATTCTCCGGCTCACCATTCGAGTAATTTTGCTGAGCTGGTCTGTAGTAACTCTCTTCGATCTGATCAGATTGAAAATGCAGTCGGTTTGTTGAAAGAGGAATTACGAACAATGGATTCCTTGATTCTTAAGGCTGCAGACGCTACACGAGTACCTGCCGGAGGAGCACTGGCCGTAGACAGGGAAGGTTTTTCTGAGTATGTCACAAACAAAATAAAGGAAATAGGAAGTATAGAAATAATTAACCGGGAACAGATTGACATACCTGATGAAAATATAACAATAATTGCCACCGGTCCCTTAACATCCGAAGGGATGTTCAGAGCCATTAAGGAAATAATAGGCGAGGACTATCTCCACTTTTTCGATGCTGCGGCACCGATTTTAACCTATGATTCAATTAACATGCAGAAGGCCTTTAGGGCTGCCAGGTACGGAAGAGGATCTGAGGACTATATAAATTGTCCTATGAGCCGTGAAGAATATGATATCTTTTATGAAGCTCTGGTAAGTGCTGAACTAGCTGAAATCAAGGAGTTCGAAAAAAATATGGTATTTGAAGGCTGTATGCCTATTGAAAGTATGGCTAAGAGGGGAAAGGATACTATGCGGTTCGGTCCATTAAAACCCGTAGGCCTTATAGACTCCAGAACAAATACAAAGCCTTATGCTGTAGTACAGCTAAGACAGGATAATAAAACCGGTACCCTTTATAATATAGTAGGTTTTCAAACACATCTGAAGTGGGCTGAACAGAAAAGAGTATTTAGCCTTATCCCTGGCCTTGAAAATGCAGAGTTTGTAAGATACGGGGTTATGCATAGAAATACTTATATAAATTCCCCTAAGCTACTGGATAATACCTACAACCTTATAAAGAATCCATCCATATACTTTGCAGGACAAATTACAGGGGTAGAAGGCTATATCGAGTCAACAGCATCAGGTTTTGTAGCAGGTATAAATGCTGCTGCAAGGATATCGGGCAGAGGGAAAGTTGAATTCCCGTCAAATACGGCGATTGGAGCTCTGAGCAATTATATCGCTGACCAAAGTGTTAAAAATTTTCAACCTATGAATGTGAATTTTGGTATTTTTGGTAATATTAATACAAATATTCGAGATAAAAGAAAAAGGAATGCAGAAAATGCTGCTAAATCTTTACAAATAATATCTCAAATCAATATAAATGTTAATAATTGGATTGAGTAATTAGTCCTATATTGCTCCATATTGTAACTATATTTATTGTTTTTTTAAAATTAATATGCTAGAATTTATCTAATAATATTCGTTTATGTAATATTTT
>JAEYWA010000114.1 GCA_023431385.1 Bacillota bacterium
GTGGCTCTGGATTATACGCACAAGGTCCTCCAGCACATACAAAGGGTGCCTCAAAATTTCTCTCCTCTGCCAGAATTGGAATTCCCGCAAGATCAAGCATGTTTACAATATTTGAAAAGCTCATTTCGTACTGCAGTGTAAAGCCGACAAAATCAAAGTTTTTTATAGGGTCCTTGCTCTCAAGTGAGTAGAGTGGAATATTATTTTCCCTCATCTTACTTTCCATATCTGTCCAGGGAGAAAAAACCCTCTCACAATAGCAGTCCTGTCTTTCATTCAATAAGTGGTAGAGTATTTTCATCCCCAAATGTGACATACCTATTTCATAGGTGTCAGGAAAACAGAAAGCAAACCTTATATTAACAGTATCAGGATCCTTTTTAACACTATTCCATTCATTTCCAGTGTATCTTGATGGTTTTTCAACACTTTTTAACATTTTATCCGAAAGTTTAATCCCCATATTAGCTCCCATCTACGCGCAGAGCGCGTATACAAATAGTAATAAAAAGCCGCTTAGCGGGTTTTTGCTGCGTGAAATGCACGATGACTTACAAAATGTATTTTTCACGCTATTCTCCATTCTAAAATCGTTATAAAGCCTCGGTTCAAAAGTAAACTCTTCGGTTGTAGAAAAGTTTACTTACCTCAGCGGCATTTCAACGAGGCGGGAGATGTGTTCACCGCTTGAAAACCAAATCGGTACTCGCCACCTGTAGAGGTGGGGGACATCTATTATCGCCTCGTTATAAACAAAAAAGCCAAAAAAAAAGAATAATCTTAATTCTCTTTATTTTCTACCATATATTTTTACAAAATTTATTATAGCAGAACACATGCAATATGGTAATACAATTTTACGACAGAACAATAGATATAAAACTGTATATATAATATTCCCTGTTTTTAAATATTTAAAATACCTACGAGAAATGGGATTTGAAAAATCCCTACTCAGTTTTTAGCACGGGTGTGGCTATCGATGACCTCTATGTAAGTATGGAAATCTGATAGGCCATACGTATGTAATTATCAACTTATTTTTTGTGTCTGTCAAGAAAAAGAGACATTATCAATCTATAATAGATCCTTTATAAAGAATGCCAGCATCAACTTCAGCTTATTTTCATAATCAAAATCACTTTTGAGAATCTCCCTGATTTTTTTGATTTTATAGTTAACCGTATTTCTATGTACATAGGTCATTTTAGCTACCTCCTGAACACTTGAATTATGCTCAAGGTAACATCTAAGCGTCGTCATGTAATCCGTTCCGTTTTTCTCGTCAAATTCCTCAAGTACCCCGAGGCTTTCTTTGTATAATTCTGAAAGAATATTATTGTCTTTTACTGATACAATAAGCTTATACAACCCCATTGTCTGGTATCTGACACTTTTCCGGTTATGAAGCCTGGCTATCCTCAACCCCATAACAGCCTTGTTGTAACCGTCTGAAACAAATGGATATCCCTTGCCGGTTGGACTAACTCCAGCATGCAATTTATACCTTAAGCCTTGAAGTTCACATTTTTTTTGAAGGCTATCAAGGAACTCATCAATTTGACGTTCTGAGAATTCCTGTAAAATGGTAATAATTTTTCTATCATATAAGAAAAAACTGGATAGCCGGCCTGATTTGCTCAATACACTCTGCGTCAGATGCTTCAGCTCTTCAGCTTCATCTTCGGTGGGGTATGTTCCGTTTTCGTTTATGGGCTCCACAGCAACAACTGTATAAAGTGAATCAGGATAAAAACCATTTTTCTCGAGGGCAGGCTTATAAACCTTTTCCTCCTGAGGCATGAAAATGAGATTTCTCACTGCAGTAGCAAGGCCCATTTCAATTTCTTCACTGGCAATTATTCTATGGCAAAAGTCATAGGTTATATCAATAAGCCTGACTGACCAGGGTACTGTAAACAATGGTAGTCTATGTACTTCACAGAATTCGATTATATTATCAGGAACAGATTCTATATATGGCCCAAGGTTCAATACCAACCCACAGGCTTTTTTTGTAAGCATGGAGGAGACAAAGTCCAGCATCCACTCCTTGTCTGTCTGAGCTATTCCTGTTGTAAAAACCAGTTCGCTGCCATGCAGAAAGCTTGGAACCTCCCTGTCTTCAATCATATGCACCCATCTTACAAAATTATCAAGACCCGAAGCGCCTGCCAATAGTTTCATACCATATGTACTTTCTACATTTGCACATAGCTTTGCCAAAGTAATAGCCATAAAATTCACCCCTAACCCATTTACTGCAATATACTGCAACATCAAGTAATAAATTCAATGTTTTTTTGATATACTTTTCCGGATAATAATCATATATAACAAATTTAAGGCGCATAAGGGGGAACCCCCTATGCGCCTTTGCATCAGTTGGAATATTCTATCAGACATATGATAATATACGTTGATTTTGAAAACTCGCACATGCCTAATTTGTCTTGTATTTTAGCATGTAAGATTTAAAAAGTCAAATATACTGATACAGAGGTAAAACGTGTTGCTAATTACATAATTAACCTAGTTTTGCTTCAAATTTACATTTTCATAAAAAAAGACCAGTTAATTTTTGTAATA
>JAEYWA010000125.1 GCA_023431385.1 Bacillota bacterium
CCACTGGCCATTATTAAGCTAATAGGAGGTCACTATTTTGCAGCGGCTGTTGTACTGACCATGTATATTGTATGTGAAATTATCCGCTCTTTCATTGAACCTCGGATGCTAGGCGACAGGATCGGCCTTCACCCATTCTTTACTCTGGTAGCCATGTTTGTGGGGTTTCGGCTGTTTGGTGTTATTGGATTTTTAGCAGGGCCCTTAGGTCTTGTCATCATAAAGACTATTGTTGAGGAAGGCTCTAAGACAGGAGGGACTTGACAAAATAAAATAGGTATCTTACAATCAACCTATATATCGGCTGAGAAGGGGATTAGTAAGTTCTATGCCGCCTATCAAGAGAGAGAACCGTTGGTGAGAGGTTCTTTAGGCGCAGGTTCTGAACCTACCCTGGAGCTCTGTATGAAAATACAGCGTGTTTCTAGCGTTAATAGAGTGAAAGAGAGCGATGAAGATTTTTGTTGCTAAATAGGGTGGTACCGCCGAATCTTTCGGTCCCTTGAGTGGACTTGAAGGATTTTTTTATTACAGGGGAATCTTTTCATGGCTTCCTTTGCAGTAGAAATCTGATGAAAGATCAGATCCTTCATAGCCCGGTGTGAAACATTAGTATAAACAGGAAAGGGAGATGCTGTTATGGCAAAAGACAAGAAATTAGTTGAAGCAATAACACCAATGGGTGAAGACTTTGCCCAATGGTATACTGACGTTGTTAAAAAGGCGGAATTGATTGATTATTCCAGCGTGCGTGGATGTATGATACTACGTCCTAATGGGTATGCCATTTGGGAGAATATTCAGAAGACGTTAGATGGTATGTTTAAAGAAACAGGCGTAGAAAATGTGTATATGCCTTTATTTATACCAGAAAGCTTATTACAGAGGGAAAAGGATCATGTAGAGGGATTTGCTCCTGAGGTAGCTTGGGTGACTCATGGTGGATTAGAGCCTTTACAGGAAAGACTCTGCGTCCGTCCTACCTCTGAGACCTTATTCTGCGACTTATATTCCAACATCGTACAAAGCTATAGAGATTTACCTAAGCTCTATAATCAGTGGTGTTCAGTAGTACGTTGGGAGAAGACAACAAGACCATTCCTTCGTTCTATGGAATTCTTATGGCAGGAAGGCCATACTGCTCATGCTACAGCTGAGGAAGCAGAAGAAAGAACCGTTCAGATGTTAAACGTTTATTCTGATTTCTGTGAAAAGGTTCTTGCAATCCCTATGATCAAAGGCCGTAAGACAGACAAAGAAAAATTTGCAGGTGCACATGCAACCTATACCATTGAAGCCTTGATGCATGATGGTAAGGCATTACAGTCCGGAACTAGCCACAACTTTGGAGATGGCTTTGCAAAAGCATTCGGTATTCAGTTTACAGACAAAGAAAATAAACTGCAATATGCTCATCAGACTTCCTGGGGTATGTCTACTCGTATCATCGGAGCCATTATTATGGTACATGGAGATGACTCAGGTTTAGTGCTTCCACCTAGAATCGCACCTACTCAGGTAATGGTAATCCCAATTGCTCAGCACAAAGAGGGTGTATTAGAGAAAGCCAATGAAGTGAAGGAAGCTTTAGCTAATGCAGGTTACCGTGTGAAATTAGATGATTCCGAGAAGAGTCCTGGTTGGAAATTCAGTGAGCAGGAGATTCGTGGAATTCCTGTCCGTATTGAATTAGGACCTAAGGATATTGAAGCAAATCAGGCAGTGGTAGTCCGTCGTGACACCAGAGAAAAGATTGTGGTTTCCTTAGATGAACTGTCCACTCAATTAGGAGAAATCCTTGACCAGATGCAAAATGATATGCTTGAAAGAGCAAGAAATCATAGAGATTCACATACCTATACAGCAACCACTTATGAGGAGTTTAAAAAGACTATTGAAGAAAAGCCTGGTTTTGTAAAGGCTATGTGGTGCGCAGAAGAAGCTTGTGAGCTTAAGATTAAGGAAGATACTGGAGCAACCTCCAGATGTATGCCATTTGAGCAGGAAAGAATCGCAGAGACCTGTGTCTGCTGTGGTAAGCCAGCCAAATCCTTAGTTTACTGGGGAAGAGCATACTAATTAATGATATAAAAAAGCCATCCCATCCTATCCGGGGTAGATAGGAGGGAGGGCTTTCTTTATATTATAGAAACTTATTTATTCTTCAATACTCTTATTTTAGGATATATGGTCATAAACACAACGGATTCAATTACCAGCATAACAATTTGGGCTGGAAGTCTGGTAATAAGCTGGGCTGACCATGAGGTTCCTATTAAGACAGCCAGAAAAAAGGATTTTAATAGCCAGTTGGAAATTAGCGCATTGGTAAAGAAGGCTATCGCTACTCTTGGCCAATTTATTTTTTTCTGGTATAAAAAGATACCGTAGATTAGGCCAGTTATAAGGGCACATAGAGTAATGCCTGGATTAAAGCCGCCCATAGGATTTAGTATATAGTTGATTAAATCAATAGTTCCCGCTCCACAGATACTGACCACCGGACCATAGAGAAAGCCCATAATGGCTACCGGAAGATACACAAAACTGATTCTTATAGATGGAGTGGGCATAAAGGATAGATATCCAAGAATAATGGATAAAGCCACTAACATGGATGTAACGGTAAGACACTTCACTTGTCTTAGTTCAAAGGTAGATGTCTTAAATCTTAAAAGTTCATTTTTCATAAAAAAAGATACCTCCTCTGCAGATCGAGCGCTACAGGCATAGAGGTATATATCCATGTGTAGCAGCGGGATGCGAATGTTGTACCGCAAGCATAAGCTTTTCGTCCAGTCAGCAACTCCCCGTCTGACCGGCACTTAACGCACAACTTTCTACTCTGCTCAATAT
>JAEYWA010000153.1 GCA_023431385.1 Bacillota bacterium
AAATACAGCATTTCAACACTTATATTATACCAAAATTTACGAGCAAAAGATACAGAAAACCCCACATAAAATCGTTAAATTTTACATGGGGCAACTTGTGATTTTAGGGGCTTATGTTACATCCCCAAGTTTTGCTCTTTGATTCCCATCTTACTTCTGCCTTATACCGCTTTACCAATTTAACCCTTTTATCAATTTAACACCTTAACCAATAGTTCTTACATGAAACTTAGGGTTGCAGAAAGATTTAAGATTAGCACAATTCGCTTTCCTTGGTTCAGCTTGGCAATGGAATCAATATACCTGTCTTTTTCATTTTCTTTACTTTTCAGCATTTCAGAAGCTTCTTCAATATGGCTCTTTGGAATTTCTAGAACCTCGGAAGCTGAATCAATCAATATTCCAATCTTCTTATTTTCATACTCTACTACCAAAAACTTCGAGGAGTCAGACATAGCTATACTACTATTAAACATTGTCTTTAAGTTTAGGACAGGAATTACATCCCCACGAAGATTCACCATTCCATCTATAAAAATCGGAGCTCCCGGGAAATGGACAATATCACTTACTCTATTGATTTCCTTTATATAATGGATGCTTATTCCAAACTCTTCCTTATCGAGTTTAAAAATGACGACATGCTCCATACTGCATTCAGACTCACTTTTATCATTTGTATTATCATCATTTTTTCTGCTCTGGGTTAGAACTTTGTCCATATCTTCAAATGAAACTAGTTTTAACGGGTCCAATACCATGGCAAGCCTTTTTCCTTTGTTCAGCTCCAGAAACCCCTTAGCATACTCCATTTTAGAGATGACTGTATGCAACTCGCTACCTTTAAATTCATCCCTCTGAACTCTCATTACTTGTGACACCCTGTCTACAATAACTCCAAGAGCTGTATTTCCATCATCTATAATAACGATTCGACTTTGCTCATCGATATTATTGTGGCTTTTACCTAAAAGTGCCCCCAGATTTATAACAGCAAGGAGTTGATTCCTGATTGAAAGTATTCCTTCTATATAATGGGCCGCATTTGGAACCTTGGTTAAATGAGTAATCCTGATTATTTCCTTTACGGTGTGAATTCCAAATGCGTATTCTTCAGTCCCAATATTAAAAAGGATCACTTGCTCCTCTTGTGAAGTCTTACCGTTCATGTCATGATTGGCACTATCCTGGAAAGTCTGCTGTTTGGAGTATTCATTAAAGTTTCCAGCCTTAACAATTTTTACAGCATCCAGCACCATAATTACCCTCTTGCCATCATCCAACAAAAGAATACCTTTTACAATACCCTCCTCCATACCTCTTATACTTGCAGGAGGGACCTTGATCATAGCTTCTTCAATACTAATTACTTCCGACACTTTGTCAGCAATTAATCCGACTTTATTACCCTTAATGTCGTTAACTACAATCCTACTTCCTTCATCATACTCCACATCAGCCATTCCAAAAAGCTTCCGGCTGTCGATTACAGGAAGCAGTTCGCCTCTAAGACTGCATAAGCCCGCAATATAAAAGGGGCTGTTTGGTACATTGTTCATTGGAGGTATCCGTATAATTTCTTTAACATTGGATGTTTCGAAGGCATACTCTTCTTCACCGATTCGAAATATCACCATCTGTATTTTGCTTATCTCCTCAATACAATCGGTGATTTCATCAATCTGCGGTTCATGAATAATTTCTTTTTCAAACTTCATATGAAATTTATCACTGTTTTCTACTACAACAGAAGAATTTTTTTTTGCTCTCTGCTTCTTTGCCCTCATTTCCCTTTTCATTTTTTCAAAATTATCTTTATCTTCTTTTTTACTCCTTCCCGCCATCAAAGCTCACCAGCCTTTCTATTACCGGATCAAACAGTTTAGCTGCCTCGCTATCTGTTTCAAAAACAGTTTTTCCGAACTTACCTGTCTCTGTAATTTTTATCCGCCGATGAATAGGTGCAGTCAGAACATCTGTATCTGCAAAGAATTCCCTAATAAAGTCAAAATTCTCTCTGCCATCACTGGTCCTCTGATCATACATGTTGGGAACTACCAGTTTAATCATTTCTGAATCCAGACCCAGGTCTGAAAGGTACTCATAAATATTACCTAAAGCTCTTACAGCAGCAGACTCCACTTGTACCGGCACTATAATACCGTCAACATAATATAGAGCAGCATCATTAACTCTACTCTTTTGTGGTCCGCAGTCAATAATTATATAATCATACTCTGCTTCCTCAAGCTCTTTAAGCCTTACATTCAAGTATGATTTTATGTCCGGTTCTTTATAAAGTTCAGCATTAATCCTCTCAATATCTTTGGAAGGCAGCAGGTCCAAGTTTTCTCTGGCATATAAGATACACTCGGAAAAATCCGGCTTTCCTTCTCTAGTGATAATATCATAAAGACTCTTTTTATAGTCTTCCGAGGTAAATCCAAGAAATAGACTTGCGTCATTCTGCCCATCCATGTCTATTAGCAGCACCCTTTTACCCCTGATAGCAAGTCCATGGGCAACATGTACAGCGATAGTACTTTTGCCGACTCCGCCTTTGTTATTAAGCACAGCATATTTTTTAAGGCTGCGATCCATCCCTTTAACCTCCTCATTTACACAAAAGTCATTCCTCAAGGCCGAGATTGAGCTCAATGCTACCTAGTGAGGAGCTTATATCAACAACAATTGTTTCGACCTGGCTGATTACCGCTTTCATGTTGTCTCCGTGAATAATGGTTGGAGGAGTAATATTTACTGGGAGATCCTGTATGGATAACACTATTGCAGCCTGCCCACAAATCATATTTGTTATCTCTCCGAGAGCACTTACAGATATTTCGTCTATCTCTGTGACTTCCATACCCATCATCATGGCAGAAGCAATTTTCCTCGCAGTCTCATATGACATACTGAGAGCAACATTTCCTTTGATTTTACCTGACAATCCGATGATAGTAGTCAAATTGTACTTGCAGGTAAAAAAATCCTTTTTAATGATATTTCCTCTGGTGATATCTCCAAATCCAAAATTACTGAAAATTCCTGCTATGGAATCAGTAAACGGCTTCACATATCTTTCGTCCATATTCATACTCCTTCAAATCCGATATGGAAATAAATCTTTCCAAAATGTGTAGTATAAGACAGCATTGTTGATTTCAGGCTCGGTGAGAAAATCTTGGCATTTGTCCCCGAAAAAAAACTTGGAGTTACCAGCCTAAAGTTTGATTGCCTGTAGTTATTATTTATGGCCGTTATCGCTCCTCCTGAAGCTATATTGCAAAATTCAGCAATTGTAAACAATGCCAGGTCTTCGTTGTCCAGCTCAGCATCCAATCTCTTTGCAAGCTCCATCGCTGTAAAACGGGGCATATCTACTAGAACCCTGCCTTTTTTTGCTCCGGTTATTCCCACAACTACAGCAACTCCTTTTGAAGAAATCCAGCTTGGGGCCGGATTCTCGGTTTCAAGAGTAATATTTCCATCAAACATCATTTCAAATGCTTCCTTTATTGATTCTTTAAAAAAATTAATATATTCCATGCCTGCCCTCCTTAACAAATGATTAACTTCATGTTTACAACATACTTTTGATTTCATTTATTATGTCTTCACCTTTGAAGGGCTTTCTCATAAAACGTGATATCCCTATACTTTTCGCTTCATTAATCAGTTCTTCATCCCCCATTGCACTTAGCATCAGAATTTTCGCATCCGGATATTTGGATAGTATATCCTTTGATGCAGTCAGACCATCCTTTATCGGCATAGTAATATCCATAGTCACCACATCCGGCAATGATAGTTCGAATTGTTTAACAGCTTCATCACCGTTTTTCGCATGGGCGCAGACCTCATATCCGTTAGCCTTTGCAGCTTTCTCAATAATTAGATGAATGGCAGGTGAATCATCTACAATCATTAGTTTCTTACTACTCACATTAACCACTTCCTTTCCTGATGAAATATTATTTTACTAATTATCAATAATCTTCAATATATCTATGGGATTTACAATTAGCACAACTTTACCACTTCCTAGGAGTGTCGAGCCGGAAATCCCGGGAATCGCTGCCAGCTGACCCTCTAGCGGCTTTACAACAAATTCTTGTTCACTATTTAACTTATCGATGATGATTGCATATTTTTCAGCACCATTTGAGATGATGACAGCATTGAGCTCATCTAGAGTGTCATCCTGCTCTCCGGTGAGAAATATCCTACAGAGCCATTCAACACCTATCACATCTCCCCTGAGGTATGTAAAATATCTTCCTTTGTACTGATGGATATTGGCCTTTTGAATTTTTACAGTTTCAGTGATATACTCCAGAGGAAAAATATAACTGTCCCCCGCCACTTCTACAATTAGGCCTCTTGACACAGCCAGTGTAAGCGGTAATTGAATGATTATTTTCGTTCCTTTATCCACTTCGCTCTCAATGGTTATGTTTCCGTTAATCTTTGTAATATTGCTTTTAACAACATCCATACCAACTCCCCGACCTGAAACTTCAGTAATCTGTTTTGCAGTACTGAAACCAGGAAGGAAGATAAGATTCACCAATTGATTATTGCTCATCCTTTCAGCATTTGTACTGGTAATGAACCCTTTCTCAATAGCCTTCTCCTTTATCTTATCAGCGTCCATTCCCTTTCCGTCATCTTCGATTTCAATGTACACGTACTTATTTTTGTTATATGCTCGCAGAACAATCTTCCCTGTTTCCGGCTTTCCTTTACTCAAGCGTTCTTCAATGCTCTCTATCCCATGATCTGCAGCATTTCTGATCAAGTGTACCAGAGGGTCGCTAATCTGCTCAACGATGGTTTTGTCAATTTCAGTACTTTCTCCATCCATAATTAAATCCATCTTTTTCCCGGTACTCAGTGCAATGTCTCTGACAACCCTTGGCATTTTTTGAAATACTGTTTTTATTTCTACCATCCTGATGGACATAATGGCATTTTGTAATTCGTCTGAAATCCTGTTTACATAGGCTCCAACTTGCCTTACTTCCTTAGACATTTCAGGAAGATCGTACTCAATATTTAGTTTTGCTGAAATGTGCATAAAGGAGTTCTTCGCAATTAGAAGTTCGGAAATCATATTCATCATCTTATCTATCTTTTCCTGATTGACCCTGATACTCTGGCTTACACTGTTTTTTATTTTTGTTTCCTCGGTTTTCAATATTTCCTGCTGCAAGGTTTTTTCAGGGTGCTGCAGTACATTTCCCGGTTGTGCCTGCAACAGCTTCATATGTTCCTTTATTTTGTCAGGAATACCGTTGTCAAGCAGCTCATTAAATTTCTCTGAAGCAACAGAGTAGATAAACAATTTTGAATAATCCATTATCATATAGCTTAAATCGATAAGGTCTTTTCCAAACGTGCACCCCTTATCTCTTACTAAAGCCAATAAGCTTTCAAATGTATGAATAATTTCAGAGAACTTCTTTAAACCGGAGTAGATAGGACTTTGAGGTGGTAACGCTGAGAGATATATTCCCGTCCCCCCTTTAACACTATGCACTGCTCTGAAAACTTCATTGATAGCGCCCCTGTCATCACCATTCTTGTCCAGCTCGATTAGTAAATTATTCTCGATCTGCTCGATATGCTCAATACATTCAAGTAGAAACTGTTCCCTCATCCCCTCAGCAAGACTTATCTTAAACTCCTCTGTCTGAAGTATATCCAGTTCAATTCCTTCCGGTGGGGGGGCTTCATGGTTCCCGCTTTCTATTTCCTGCGTCTCACACTTATCGCGTACCTGTTTAAGGCTTGTAAGCACCGGCTCTTCGTTCTGCTCGTTTTCAAACTCTAGATAAATGGCTCCGTTCTCATTGATGAAATCCTGTTCCTTCAGCTTGTTAAATAATTGGGTTATATAGCCATTTAGAAAATCCACAGATAAAAGCAGACTGTCAATAAGTTCCGTATTGACACAGACTATTTTCTTTCTAATGGCATCCAATGTAAATTCTACTTCATGACTGAGCCTGGTTATGCTCGATAACCCTACGAAGGATGAACCGCCCTTTATGCTGTGAACCTTTCTAAATATATTGTTTATCAATTCGGTATCTTCCGAGTGAATTTCAAGCTTCAGGATTTCTTTTTCAAGGCCTTCAAGGCATTCCATCCACTCATCGATAAACATTTTTACTATTTCAATATCATCTATATAAACCCTGCTGCTCATAATTCACACCCCTTGATATTATAGAAGCCTTCTAACGGTTGAAACCAGTTTTCCCGGATCAGTAGGCTTTACCATATGTATACCGCAAACCGTATTTATGCCGGCATTGTTACCTTTATGCTCCTCTTCGGTTGAAACAATGATAATTGGTATATCTATTCCCTGTGAATGTACATTTTGAATCAGCTCATAGCCATCCATTTTAGGCATATTGATATCTGTTATCAGCAAATGGTAGTCTCCAGTCAGCAATTTTTCTAAAGCTACTGCACCATTCTCGGCGGTACCCACATGATATCCGAACATTTTCAAAATATAAGTGTGGAAGTTTCTTACCATTTCTGAGTCATCAACTATTAATATTTTATTTTTTTCATTCTGCTCCAAAATCTTTCACCTCACTTTGGTCTGGAATACACGATGGTATCCCCAATCCTTTGAACCTTGTAGGCTGATGATATTCTTCCCACCGATTCCGAATGACCTAAGAATATAAACCCTCCGGGATTTAAGGACTTGTAAAAGTTTGCCAAAACCTCTTTTCTGGACTCATCATTAAAATAGATCAAACAATTTCGGCAGAATATGTAATCACAGCCTGAAATAATACTCATATCCTCATCATCCATAAGGTTAATACGCTTGAAAGTCACCGGCTTTCTTACGTTCAAATTAATCAGGTACTTGTCATGGCGTCTTGTAAAATACTTCTCCAGATATTCAGGAGGTACATCCTTTATGGATCTGCTATCGTATATTCCCATTCTTGCAAATTGTAATACTTCAGTATTGATGTCTGATGCAATGATCTGAACCTCCCATTTATCATATTTATCAAGCATTTCCTGGAGGATAATAGACAAGGTGTACGGTTCTTCTCCTGTTGAGCAGGCTGCACTCCAGATTTTGATTTTTCTTCTGCCTTCATTTTGCTTTTCAAATATAGGCAGTACATCCTCTGCAAAGTTGCGCAACTGGGGGAAATCTCGGAAAAAGTATGTTTCATTAACTGTAAGGTCATTAATCAGCTGATCAAACTCTTGAGAATCCTCAGCAAATTTCAACATTACAAAATATTCGTTCAGACTACTGATTTCAAGAAGTTCGGCACGTTTTTCAATTCTCTTTTGTACAAAATACTTCTTATTAATCTCATAATGAATTCCAGTTTTTTTGTAAATCAATTTTACAAACTTATCATATAATTCGTCTGTTAGTATCATCTTGCCACCTCTGTCTTCAGCAAGGCTTCTTTGGCTGCTTCCCTCACCTCTTCGACCTGATCCTCCAATAATCCCTGCAAAACAGTATCTGCATTACTACTCCCGAACAAGCCCAATGACCTAACGGCTGCAATTCTTGTTAAGGTTTCCTGGCTGCCTGCAGCAGTAACTACAATATTAAATGCAATGTCACTTTGAAATTTATATAAGTTTGAAATAATGTCCATCCTGTTAACGGTATTTGATTCATTGTGATACAATTTCTCTAACAAATTCAGGCTTCTGACATCAGGTATTTTAATTAGAGCTTTTATTGCTTTTCTCCTGACCACAGGAGACGGGTCGTTAATCATTGTATTCATAAAGCTAAAAAACTCTCCCTCTGAAGAGTACTCAACTATACTTATCAATCCGGCACGGACACCCTCATTTATACTGTCCATCCTGGTATTAATGTGTTTCCAGCCATATACAGTGTTCAGTCTGAAGAGAGCTTCCAGAGCTTCCATACCTTCTTCTCCCGGATTACGCCCAACAATCTCTTCAAGCAATTCAAGGCTTATTTTTCCATTATATAAAACAAGCTTACGGACTACGGCTTTTCTTACTTTTTTGTTTGGGTGCTCCAGCTTCATCAGAAGAAAGTCAATATTCGGTGTCCCACTTGCACACTTGCTCTCAACAGAAGCAAGCTCTGCTTCTTCACTAAAGTCTGTCAGACTTTCAAGAAGGTGTGAGTTATTATACGAAGTAATTTCAGCAACAATTCCTATAGCCTGACTAGACACATCTCTGTCTTGCGAGCTGCACAGTTTCTCAACAATAAAGTTAAAGCCCTCAATTTCTTTTTTGTATATAAGCCTTAATCCCATCAATATCAATTCAGGTTCCTTGCACTCCAGTAGTTCATTAATAAATGAAGGCGGAATACTGTCCAGCTTATACAAGAGATCACTGAGGTTTTCTATGAAGAACTCCTCTCCCTTGTTTAAATCATATATTTCTATAATGTGATGGAGGAAGAAATTCATCTGTAAATTAACAAAGGCATTTATCGAAACAAGTATATTCTCTGAATCCTTGTAGTCCCAATGCTCTCTGAAAAATCCTTTAATTTCTTCAAATTCACTTTCAGGGAGACTGAATATACTATTATTTACGATTAGGCTGCTTAACCCAAAGATCATGTTTTCATCACTAATACAAAAATTCTTTGAATATGTTTGAAGTATTCGGATAATATCTGGATATGATCCGATAGATCCTAATGATCTTACAAATGTATTCATTAAGATATTTTTTTCTACAGCAGAAACATTCATTGAAAATATTTTATCTGCAATGACTTCTGATACTTCTTTTGTACCTAGACTTTCAAAAGTACTTAAAAGTGAGTTTATAACCCAGACACTGCTTGTGTCATTAAGCATATCCAGTAACTTACCTTCAGCCTCCTTGTATGCTTGCTCAGCAATAACTTCCAGAGCTGCTTCCACAACATTTTCATCCGAATCGTCCAAAGCCGAAAGTGCAATTTCACAACTGTTTTTCCCCTTGATGTATTTAAGTGCATCCAATGAGAATTTTCGAATATTCCTATCTTTGTCGCACAACTTCATTTTTAGAGATGGTAAAGCCTTTTCATCTAATATAACCAGCAGCTCTATTGCTAAATTTCTTATGTAGGCATCATCTGAATAAAATAGATCAGTAACAAGTTCAGCAGTTCTTTCAAGTTTTACACGACTAATTTTCTTCGCAAGCTTCTCCTGCTTATATCTCTCCTTTTCTGTTGTAAGACAATGAATAAGAACCTCCATGTCCTGATTATTATTTTCACCATCAAATCCCACAGCAAGTCTGTCAATAATAGTAGTTAGCTCCTGTCCGGCAAATATTTCTTCTCTATTCGTCATCAAATAACACTTCCTTTGCAACTTTAATAAGTTTCTGAAAGCATTCATCGGATCGAAATACTTCCCGAACCGCTTCCATTTCGTTTCTATAAACCTTAAATTCTTCAACAGCCCGGATAGAATCAAAAATATTGGTAATCCTTCTATCGTATAGGCCACCCACTATGATTGACATCTCAATATTGTCTATTGATAATTGCCTCTTTAACTCTATTAATTCCTTTATTTCGTTTTCATGAATAATAATCAATTGGCTGGTATCAATGAAAACCATCAAGGTTATTGCCTTTTTGACAGAGTTGACAAACGTCTTCATCTGATTAGTGAATCCATCCTTTTCCGGCCTAAAAGTTCTTATCAGGTATTTGCTAAATACCCCGTACAAGTCCTGAGTAATTGTGGTACATCTTGTACTATTTGCCCCTCCATTACTCAGATAAACGTCGTTACACTTTAATTTACTCCTGGATAAATCTACTACATTGATCCTTTCTATATAGATAATATCAAAGCAGGTATACAGTTCAGTTTTCTCCATATCAGTACTTATGATAATATCCAGAGTTTTCATTTCGATATCAACTGAAGTATCTTTAAAATATTGATCGTCTACACTGGAATATGTAAGGGAACCGATTTCTTCAACATTTTTTAAAATCATCATGAAAACTGGAGATACCATTGGAGCATCCTCCTCAAGGAAAAAGGATATATAAAACTTGTTTTTTCCTTTATTCCTTTGATTTAGGAGTGAAGCTACAAGTCCAACCTCAGTTTGTTCTACTACTGATTTTTCCTGCTTACTTTTGTTAGCTTTAATAAGCCCCTCAATGGTATCACTAATTCTGTATGCAGCACTGTCCAGACTTTCCTTAAGTTCAAGGGAACATGTCCCACTTTTATTATCCAGCATCTTTTTAACGGTATCCAAGCCCTCAAAGCATGTCGAAACTATACTTTGGTCAAACAGAATATAACCATTCCTTGCGTAATCAAGCATATCCTCTATCTTATGCATCAAGTTTCCGATATCATCAAATCCAATCACATGGGAAGAGCCTTTAATGGTATGTGCTATTCGAAACAATTCATTTATTTCTACAGAAGAGTATTCTTTTTCAAGCCTTATGATACAATCTTCCGCCTTTTGCATTAATTCATCGGCTTCTTCCGTGTAAGCCCGAAGCATAGCATCCATAATAACTACCACCTTTACTTAACCATCTGTGTAATAGACTCTCTCCATCTCTCAAGCTTTTTGATTGAATAGTCAATAATTTGCATCACGTGTTCAACACTTTTAAAAGGTTTTAGAATATAGTCATTGGCCCCAAATTCCAGTGAACTTAACGTTTTATCCATGGTGGAGTAACCTGTCATCATTATGACCTGGGTAAGCGCATCATAGCTTTTAATTTCTCTCAGCAGCTCAATACCATCCATTTCAGGCATTACAATATCAGTGAGTACAATATGGTATTTGTCTTTTTTAACTTTTTCAAGGGCTTCTACTGCACTTTGTGCTGTGTCTACTGTATAGCCATCCAATTTCAGGTGTTTTTTTAAAGTACCTACTATACCCTCTTCATCATCTACGATCAGTATTTTATATTTTTGCTTCATAAGGGACCTCCATTATTTATATAAATTTATTTACAATCTTAACTGATGTTCTGGTAAAGTAATAATAAACTCTGTGCCCTGATTTACTGTACTTTTGACCTGAATATCTCCACCGTGCTCCCGGATAATTCCATAGACGATGGACAGCCCCAGTCCAGTTCCTCCAGAGTCTTGATTTGTGGTAAAGAAGGGATTAAATATATTATTTAAGTTCTTCTCATCAATCCCACATCCATTATCACGTACACTAATGAGTAATTTACTTATCCCTTCTCTCATTACGCTTATTTCTACAAACCCTGCTTTGTTCAAATCGTCAGCTTTAATGGCTTTAATAGAATTCAAAAATAAATTAATAAAAATCTGTTCCAACTGCTGTCTGGATCCATAAATGAGAAACTGGTCTTTTTCAATGTTGCTCCTTAAGCTTACTTTGTTTCTCACGAATTCATTTTTTACAAGCTTGTAAGCTTCAGTTATACAACCATATAAATCAAATGCTTCGTAAGATACCTTTTCCTGCCTTACAAAAAACTTTAAACCGCTGATAATGTCCATTATTCTGTCAGTTCCCTTATACATGGATTCAAAGGTATCTTTAAACTCTTCAACATACGGAGTAGCATCATCACTTATCAATAAACCGTTTTTCCACATTATATTCAAATACTTTTGAAGCAGCTCAATATTTGCTCTAATATAAGTAGTAGGATTATTAATCTCATGAGCTACACCTGCTACCAGTTGCCCCAAAGAGGCCATTTTGTCAGCCTGGATTAATGCTTGCTCCTGTACCTTGATTTTCTCTACCTGTTCCCTATTTGATTTCTTCAATTTTTCAAGAAATTCGGTCTTTTGCTTATCATTTATCAAAAGCTCATTGCTATTTTTCTCAATCTCCTGTAAAAGAGCGAGAACCCCGGTGTTGGTTTCTAATAACTCTTCTATTAGTCCCTTAACCTCTTTTTTAAGATTCTCATTTTCTTTTTGTAAATTACAAAAAAGCAGGTAGTAAAGCATATGTTCTCCATTCATAGATTCACCACTTACAGAACTGCGACTAAAATTGTCGCATCATCGTTATGTCTCTCATACTCGTTAAAAACCATATTACATAATAGCGATGGGCTTTTCGCGACCCCTTCAGCGTAATTTTCAACTTCCCATTTTGAGGTTATGCCATCAGAACACAGTACTAACATATCCCCGTTACTAAAAATGTGTCTTCTGGCTTTACAGCTTCCACTGTATGCTCCAACATAACCGTTATATGACAGCAGTTTCACTGTTGAACCTGCCGTTATATGCCTGCAATCAATATTACCAATGGATATCATTTCAAATTCATTTGTGAATTTGTATATTATAAATAGAGCTATTACCGCTCCTCGAGTATTCTTCAAGGCAGTGTTTGTTTGTTTAATAATATCTTCAATAGAATTCTGTGTATTTTCTTCAATTATTTTTACTGCACGGCTGGCGGCTTCATGTGCTTCCATTCCATGACCCAATCCATCAACTACGGCAATAATATCCCTATCCTCAAAGTTCCTTATATAATAACAATCACCGTTCACTAAAAAGCCTGTATAGGGTCTGCTTATCACACTGACTTTTATTTCTGAACTACCTATTCCTGAGGTATCAGTTAATGCCATGCTCCATAGCCTAATTGTTAACGTCGTTTCCACCGGCATCCCTTTTTTTATAACATTTTCAGTATTTGATCTAATCTCAAAAAAGTCACTAAAGCTATTTATTGTTCCAAATCCATCATCAATTGTTCCATTAATGGATGCGCCATCTTTCTGCCCCTCATTAATGTCTTCTTTTCCTTGAACCTTATCCTCAGAAATGATTTCGATTCCAACCCTGTTGTCGGCAGTAATCTGAAAAAACCTGATCTTCCCATTTATAGATTTATGTTTAACAATATTACTGCAAAGTTCACTTATAACAATAGAAGTCTCTGTTATTTCCTTATTGGAAAACTTAAGCGATTTCATCATATCCGCTATTTGCCTTCTTATAAATCCAGTGTCATAAGTGCCCCGCACTTCATATTCGAAAATAAGGTTCACCTCCTTAAAGCCACTTCTTGATTATAATTTTTGTTCCCTTGTCTGTTTGTGAAGTAATGCTGAAATCATCCATTAGTCTTTTGCTTCCCGGAAGTCCCAGACCCATTCCCTTACCTGTAGTAAAACCTTCCTCCATGGCTTTATCAATATCCGGGATTCCAGGACCCTTATCCTCAAAGGTAATCATTATGCCGCGTTTTGTGTCACTGGATACATCCTCAATAATGACACAACCGGTTGAAGCATATACATAAATGTTCCTTGACAGTTCACTGACAGCAGTAATAATCCTTGTCTGGTCTGTTATACTAAAATTCATGTTCCTTGCTGCTTCGCGCGCTCGTTGCCTGGCTGTCACGATATCCTTTTCATCTTTTATGTGGATTTCAAATAATTTCAATTTATTCCACTCCCTATTCCAGGTCTTCAGCACATATTTCTTCAAATCCACTGGCTTTTACATGATCTTCAAGTATTTTAATCCCTATATCAGCATTTAACGCAATTTCTACACCCTGAATATCCAGTCCTAACTCTTCCAGGGTTATGGCAACGTGTGGCTTCATACCGGTTAACACGGCTTTTGCCCCTAAAAGCTGTACCATTTTTACCGTTTCGGAAATAACCCTTCCCAGATAGGAATCGATAATGTCCAGCAGAGAAATGTTAAGAAGTACTCCCTTGGCACCAGTTTCATATATCTTGTCAAGAATACTCTGCTGAAGCGACAGAGCCATATTGTCATTAATATCTCCCTGAAGAGAGACTATCAATATTTTATTCATTAAAATCATAGGGATACTGTCCATTTTTAATGCTCCATTCCATTTAGTTACTTTACCAGCCTGACGGCCTTAAATCCTGCCATCTCCATAGCCAGCTTTATACCATCGGCCATCACTGCTCTGGTGGTAATACAAGACAGATCTACTCCGAGATGAACCATGGTTTGAGCAATCACAGGACTGATTCCGGTAATAATTAGCTCCGCTCCAAGGAGCTTTGTGGCACTAGCTGTTTTCAATAAATGATTTGCCACCAGTGTATCCACGGTAGGGATCCTGGTTATATCAACTATTGCAACCTTTGACGAAGTAGAAACAATCATTTCCAGTAGCTTTTCCATGATCATCTGTATTCTTTTACTGTCCAGAGTACCAATCAAGGGTATGGCTAAAATCCTTTCCCAGACCTGTATTATAGGTGCAGATAATTCAACCATGTCCTGTTGCTGACGGATGATAATTTTTTCACGTTCTCTAACATACATATCGAAAGTATATAAACCCATTCTGTCCAAAATTTCTGAGATTCTGAAAGCTTCTCTGCTTAAGTTTAGATAGTCAGCGTAGCCGATTTTACTAAGCTCATCGAATATTATCTTTTTCAAAGAAAATATGAAAGTGCTGACTTCTACCTGGTTCAATCCTTTAGCTACCGCAATTTTGGAGTAGTCATCCAGATTTTTTTTCGCATCGCTTAGTTCCGGTACCCTCAAAGAAAGGTCCCCTTCGTACTCAATCAGCATTAAAAATGTATGAATAATCTTATTACACAGGCTGGCTACTTCACTTTCGGTAAACAATTCATTTATATTAAGTGACTTGTTTTGGATAGTATCAATCCAAATGCCAGCTAGGTCATCCTTTATCTGAAATAGAATTTCATTAGTTTTACTGATAGTTGAATTATTCATATGTCCTCCTATTTTCTTACCGCTTTTGTTATGGCATCCGCTATTCTATAAGAAGGTACTACTATTTCTGCACCACCTCTTTCTATAGCTTCTCTTGGCATACCGAAAACCACTGCAGTGGACTCATCCTCAGCAATGGTCACACCGCCTGCTTTTCTTATTTTTACCATAGCGTCAGCCCCGTCGTCACCCATACCCGTCATAAGAACTCCAATAACGTTCGGCCCTCCGAAAGTATCCAGTACAGACTCCATTGTTACATTTACAGAGGGCATAAAAACTGTTTTAGGACTACTGGGAAGCCTTATTATTCCACCTTCTCCGCGTACTACCAACTGGTATCCTCCTGGTGCCAGAAATCCCCTTCCATTATGCAGAACATCTCCAGCTTCCGCTTCTTTTACAGGAATCCGACATGCGGCATTCAGCCTTTTTGAAAAGGATGACGTAAATGATGGCGGCATGTGTTGAATAATTATTACCGCCGCTTTCAAGTCGTGCGGAAGCATAGGAAGCACTTCCATAAGAGTACCCGGTCCACCGGTAGAAATACCTATAACCACCACCTTTGTTAATTCACTGCCCTTCTGCGGTCTCCTCGTTTTGAGAGGTTCTGCTATCCTGGGTGACAAATAATTGCTACGTCTTGCTACTCTATCTCTAATATTTTTTTTGTTTACACTTTTATAAGCCAGCTTAACCTTTTGTATGATTTCTCTTCCTACTACGTGCAGATTGGAGGAAACAGTTCCTGATGGCTTTGTGACATAATCAAAAGCCCCCAACTCCAATGCCTCAAAGGTGGTCAATGCTCCTTCTGCAGTGAGTGAGCTTATCATCAGAACAGGGGTTTCTGGATACTCACTCAATATGTATTGCAAGGAAGTTAATCCATCCATCACAGGCATGTTGATATCCATTGTAACTACATCCGGTTTTAAATCCTGCACTTTTTCAATTGCATCCTGTCCGTCTCTGGCTGTTCCCACCACCTCAAGACCTGAATCAGTCATGATTATTTCCTTAATGGACTTTCGCATTAAAGCAGAATCATCTACAATCAGTACTTTTATTTTTTCGCTCACAAAACTCACCTGCCGCATTTTTCAAAATTATAGCTAACCCATGGAGCATAGACCATAAGCCCCATGGGTAATGCCTGTAACATCCTGAATTTAACTATTACTTAATACTTTACCTATATCCAGAATCAGAATCATTCTCTTACCGCCATCCAGCTTTCCAACACTCTCTACATAATCACTGTCAATCCCGCTGCTTAAAATGTCCGGAGGTGCCTGAATCAATGTTTTTTCAAACCGTAGTACTTCTGAAACAGAATCAACAATTATACCTGTCCTCTTTCCACTGAAATCGACGATAATAATCCTTGTAGCGTCGGTCACCTGCTTTTCTGCGAGATTAAAAAGCCTTCTCAAATCCAGCGCAGGAATTACATTTCCTCTCAGGTTGACAATGCCTTCAATATAATAGGGGGCTCTGGGTATCTTGGTAACCTCTGTCATTCTATTAATCTCCTGTACATTAGCTATTTTAATGCCATACTCTTCCATGTCAATTTTAAAGGTCACCAACTGCTCTTCGTCAAGAATCTGGACGGTTATACTTTTTTCCTCAGCCTGTTCTTCACAGGTCTCACTATTGCCTGTTATTGCACTTATCTCATCAGCGGATATCAGCTTTGCAGGTTCAAGCAAAAGAATCATTCTTTTTCCATTATTGAGCTTAGCTACACCCTTAAGCTGCTCCCCGCTGTGCTTAGAGAATTTTGGCGGAGGCTGAATAATACTTGTCTGTACCCTTAGAACTTCTGAAATTTTATCCACCATAATTCCAGCAGTGAAGCTGCCCATGTCAACTACAAGAATTCTCGTATGGTCATCGATTTCCTTATAGTCCATTCCGAAGTAAGTCCTTAAGTTTATTATTGGGAGCAGGTTATTACGTATGGATACTACTCCCTCAATATGAGCCTCACAATTTGGAACTTTAACTATTTGTGGAATACGGATGATTTCTTTTACATCCATAATCCCAATGGCATATTCTTCATTATTAAGAAGAAATGAAACCAACTGTTCTTCATCAATAGACTCTGTTATCGCACTGCTTATTATAGATTCTAATTTCTGTTTATCAGCATTTCGTCCGTTTAGTTTCTCTTTTCCGATTGTATTGACCTTCAAGGCCTTTACAACATCTAAAAGCATGACCAACCTATTTCCATTGTCCAGCTTAACAACACCATTCAAATAATCTGAATCCACATTTTTTACTATCTGTGGTGGTTCCTCAATGTCAGCTGTACTGACTCGCATTACTTCCGATACCCTGTCTACAATAACTCCAGTAGCCTTACCTTCAACATCTATGACCAGAACCCTGCTGTTTTCATCCTTAATTTTCCTTTCTAAATTAAACCGGGTTCTTCCATCAATAATAGGCAGGACATTTCCCCTTAAATTGCAGGCACCCTCCACATACGCTGGAGCATTCGGAACCTTTGTTATTTCAGGAACTCTGATAATTTCCTTAACATCCATGATATCAGCCCCGAATTCATCATCACCAAGAAGGAAGGTAACCAACTGGCGCTCTGTAAGGCCGGTATTATTTATACCAGTTGCCATAACTATTCCTCCGTTCTTTACATATTCTGAAGTTCATCGGCCAATCCTGATATCTCTTCGATGGCTTCTGCAAGTTCCTGCATACCTTTTGCCTGTTCAGAGGCTGCGGTTGATGCCTGTTGTGCTCCGCTGCTGGCCTCCTGGGCGGCAGTAGCAATTTGGTCAACACCCTTCCTTGCCTGCTCAAGGGCTATCATAGACTCTTCTGAACCCCTCTGAATTTCTTTTGCACCTGATAGTATTTTAATCATATTCTCTTCAATTACATTCAGGTTGTGAGTAGTCTTTTTGGCCTTCTCAACTTCGGCAAAGGAGGTTTTGCTGGAAATATCCGTATCAGCCGATACCCTTTGGATTTGGTTCTGTATACCTCTAACAAGGTCTTTTATCTTATCTGTATTTTCTGCCGACTCATTGGCAAGTGCCCTAATATCTCCTGCAACCACTGAGAATCCTCTTCCAAATTCTCCTGCCCTGGCAGCTTCTATAGAACCATTAACAGCCAGCATATTAGTTTGTATAGTGACATTCACAATGGCATCTACGATTTTATCGATTCTTCTTGTAGTCTCTTCAAGACTCTTTATGTTCCTTGCCGCTACAACACTGGCTTCAGCTGAAGAAGAAATTCCGGCAATCATATTATCAACAGCTATTTTATTGGCCTCCAATAACTTTTGGAGTTCCTCTATCTTATCCCCTGAGTAGCCTGACCTATCACTCATTTGTTTAGAAGCAGCAGCAAGCCTTTCTGCCAGATTTGCTGCTTTCTCAGTAAGCTCTGCCTGAGCCCTGGCACCAGAAGATATCTGCTCCATAGCTTTTAATATCTCTCCAGCTGTCGAGTTTGCCTCCTCCACATTTGCTGACAATTCTTCTGAAGCTGCCGCTAGTGACTCTGAGGATTTCTGAGCATCTGTAGATACCTTGAGGTCCTCGGCCATCTGAGCAAGATCAGCAGCACCGGCATTTAATTCGTTGAAAGCCTTATTCTGTATCTGGATGGATTTTTCTACTTCTTCAGCAGCGCTGCTCTGCTGCTCTGCTGCTGCTGCAATTTGCTCGGCAATACCAAGGAACTCACCCGCTCCTTTATTTGCATCCACTGCATTTTGTGATACCTCTGTTACATATTTTTGTACCTGTACAATCTCCTCATTGATTTTAATCAGGTCAGCAGTAGTTCTCTTTGCTTTCTCAACTTCATCATTGGCCGCGTTGCCGGCATTTTCAATATCTACTACAACAACTTTTACATTGTTTTGTATTTCAGTTACAAGTTCTCTTATATTCCTTGCAGATTTCTCAGAGGTTTCTGCCAGGTTTCTGACTTCATCGGCCACAACAGCAAATCCCTTACCGTGTTCGCCTGCTCTTGCTGCTTCTATGGCAGCATTAAGTGCAAGAAGATTAGTCTGGTCAGCAATTCTGACAACGGCCTGTACAATTTCTCCGATCTCATTGGATTGCTTTTCAAGTTCTCCGACCAGTTTAACCGACTCCATATTTGTATCAGCTGACTCTTTAATTCCTTTAATCATTAACTCGATATCGTTGGATGTATTTTCTAGTAAATCCTTAGCTATATCAACTCTTTCAAGCGAATCCTTTGCGTTTATGTCAGCAACTACTGAAGCCTTGTCGATCTGGTTAATGGCAGCCCTTGACTCTTCTGCCGCAGACGAAGCCTCACTGGCGCCCTTTGCGATTTGCTGCATAGTTGCGCCTAATTCTTCTGCAGCACTGCTGGCTTCTTCTATCCCTGAAGCCAGCTGTTCTGTAGCTACAGCTATTCTTTCAGCCAACTGCTGCTGTTTTGCCAATGTTCTAGCCCTTACCTTATCCTGCGCTTGTTTCCTCGCAAGTTCTCTCTTTCTCTCCATTTCATCTGTTGCCGATGCTAGTGCAGGTCCTTTTACACTTCTTTCGCTTGAAGGTTTTGCAAGCTTTTTTTCCATAACAAAACAACCTCCTAAAATTATTAACTTTTACATGAAAGTTTATTTGATTAAATGCACTTAAATACAGACCTTGCACATCTATATTTCTCGTACATCACATCCTTAGATAGGAATAACTAAGTTAATGAGCCCCCGATTTCAAGTTCAGGATTAAAAATTATGTAGAACATATTCACTCCATCTACTGTAGGTTCATTCCCTAAATACCCATCCTTATATAGTGGAGTTATCTTTTGTCGAAGTTCTTCAATACTGCACATAATATTGTTTTGAACAAGTAGCCTGTGAATTTCTGCCAGTGTGTTAACCTCCGATTCACTGCCCTTTATGTATTTTAAAAATTCCTCATCCGTCAACTGGAACATAAACATTATCCTCCTTAATATATGTAAATTTATGTTAACTTTTGAATTTAGCCAGAGTTTTTATTACAACCTCTTCCTTATACGGTTTTATAATAAATCCTTTAGCTCCACTCATAATTGCTCTTTGTACGTATGACTCCTGCCCCATGGCAGAAACAATAACAACTGTGGGTTTATATTCCAATCTACTAATCTCCTCCATGCACTCAATTCCATCCATTTCAGGCATTGTAATATCTAGTGTAACTATATCCGGATTTAGTTCCTGTATTTTTTTTAACGCTATCCTTCCGTTTTCAGCCTCTCCAGCAACATGAAACCCATTTTTCTCCAGAATTTGTTTCAGCTGCATCCTAATAAAAGCAGCGTCGTCCACAATTAATACAGATGTCATAATAACCCCTTTCCAAGTAACAGATAATATCAAGTTTGAGCAATCGGTGATTTCCTTTTAATCTTAAGCCTTATCTACATTTTGTTAATAATTTTACATAAGTATTTTACATAAACTAGTATTAAAGCATATTTTTACCTACTAAATATTTACTATTTGGTATTACTACATAATAAGTAATAGATAATATAAAGATACTATAAAGAGATTTTCAGCATAGTTGCCATAACTAATTAACTTTTTTCACCTGATGAAATTATGATAAAATTCAAAGATATGTATCAGGTGAGTATTCACTCGCCTGATGTAATTATAAAGTCCTATAGTTCAATATGTCAAGTCCCATACTTATTTTTCCTATTGATTTTGCAATTTTTTAGAATTTGTTATGTTATGGAGAATTGCATAGAAGAAGTTGTTCAGTGTTTCTAGCAAATGAATTGTTTGATAAATCCAAGAGATTACCGATTTAAAGCACATTAAAAAACCGACATTAGTGTTACGGCCTACTCGTAGGAGTAAATAAAATCATTATATTGTGTATAGAGATGGCTACAAAAATGTGAAGGGGTCAATCTTGTCCCCTCCACAAACTATCGAATAATTAAACTAAAGTACCGCCAGCTTTCTCATGGCCTCTTCCAGCTTATTTAGTTCAATTGGCTTATTAACATAGGCTTCCAGCCCTGTCGTAAAAGCACTCATAACATAGTTTGTCTCTCCCAAAGCAGTAGTAACTATGATCTTTGTGCGATTTGCCTCTTCAATTCCTCTGACTTCCTCCAACTCTCGAATTGTCTTTAATGCCTTGATCCCATCAATTTTTGGCATCATGACATCAAGGCATATCAAATCATAGGGTTTTCCCGTATCAAGCCCCAGGATAAATGCCTCAATCGCTTCAATACCATCTATTGTTAGATCACATTCACCGTAAAAAGACATAAATTTGAATATAAACTTCCGACTGGCAAAGTCGTCTTCTGCTATCAATATTTTCATCCCTATTTTCCCCTCGTTTGTAATATATTTTTGAATGCATCACTTATTTTCGGCATCTCATAAATAATACCTTTCAAATCTTCACGTCTTGCCGCAAGCTCTATTGTGAACGCAATTCTTTTTAACTCATCTGCACGAATACTGGCAGCAAGCTTTTTAATTATATTAGCTTCTTTCTCTATTGTGGTTATATCGTTGTTATCCAGAGCTTCTTTCATACTTTGGATGTGCTGTCCTATCCTTTCATGCAGTTCAATGGTTTCCGTTGGATTCATGATCTTCTCATCAGTCTGTAGAGAGTCTAGGATTTCCCTCTCCTTTATTTTCTTAGCATACCTGTCAAGGATAGCGTATAACTCTTCCATCCGCACCGGTTTTGCTATATATTCATCCATACCAATAGATAAAAAGCGTTCTTTATCTCCTTTTAAAGCATATGCGGTCACTGCAACAATCGGAATGTGTTTTACCTCGCCTTCCATCTCCCGGATACGTTGAGTTGTATCAATACCATCAATTTCCGGCATTTTAATATCCATAAAGATAATATCGAAATTCTCCTTCTTAATGATATCAAGGGCCTCTTTACCATTTGGTGCAATTTGCATTGTGTGCCCTTTATTCGATAACATCTGTTGAAACACATTCTGGTGTACCTCATCATCTTCTACCAGAAGGATTTTCAGAGGAATATTCAGGTTTTTAACCAGGTCCTTATCGGCTTCTTTCTTTACAGGTACTTGTCCAACCATTAGAGGTAAAGTAAAGAAAAAAGTACTTCCTTCTCCCTTTCTGCTTTCTACCTGTATTGTACCGCCCATCCTTTCCACAAGCTGTTTAGAAATTGCCAGTCCAAGGCCTGTTCCGCCAAACTTTCTGGTTATCGAACCATTAATTTGACTAAAGCACTGAAACAGTCGGTCCATTTCACTTTCATCAATTCCTATGCCAGTATCTGACACTCTGAATAAAAGCTCAAAATTGTCCGATTTCTTAGAATGCTTTTCAATAGATAGTACAACCCCCCCGTTTTCAGTAAACTTCAATGCATTTCCGATAAGATTATCCAAAATCTGTTTTAACCTCATGGAATCACCTATTAAATACGTCGGTATTCCAGATGAAAACTGATATTCCAAAGAAAGATGCCTATGGTCTGCTTGAACAGAGTGAGCTTTTATTACATCCTCAATTAATCTATAAATATTAAAATTCGTATTATCGATAGTTAACTTCCCCGCTTCCATTTTAGAAAAGTCAAGAATATCGTTGATTACCTTTAATAATGAGTCTGCGCAGGATTTTGCAACATTTAAATTATCCCTTAGTTTTTTATCAATATCTGATACTAATGCCAAATTGAGCATTCCAATTATTCCATTTAAGGGAGTACGTATTTCATGGCTCATATTTGCCAGAAATTCGCTCTTTGCCTTATTCGCATTCTCTGCAGTCTCCTTTGCTCCCTCTAATTGCTTTTCGGCAGCTTTAAGATCTGTAATGTCATCAATGATTACCATAACCTGTTTTTCTCCAGAAACAGCAACGGGTACAAAATTAATTTTATACCAAAGCTTTTTGTTTTTCCCGTTGATTATCAAGGTTTTCTGAATAATTTCATTATTGAGAGGTTCCCCTGACCGCAGGACCTGCCTTATTAATTTCCTAAGAGGCTTGGGAGTTACACCATGGCTATATCCCATCATTCTAACAAAAGCCGGGTTCATCTTCCTAACAACAATATTTTCGTCCACTATTGCCATTCCTAATGGATTTGACTCAAACTGAATTTCTAAGCTTCTCCATTCTCGGCGGAGTTCTTCCTCTATTGTTTTAATTCGTGTAATATCTCTGAAAATGATAATAATCCCGGTAATATCATGCTCGGAGTTCCTTATTGGTGAACAACTGGCTGATATAAGTTTTTTTATCCCGCTTCTTGAAATCAGAACGATATTACTCTGAAGTTCAACCGCTTTTCCAGCATCCAAAGCCATAGTAATCGGGCTTTCCATAGCTTCACCAGTAGTCGCATTTACTACTGAAAACACCTTGTCGAAAGCCATGCCAGTAGCAGTTTGTGATGACTGTTCTGTTATCTCCTCGGCAGCAGAGTTTATAAACGTTATTACTCCATCCAAATCGGTAATGATCACACCTTCTCCTATACAAGCAAATACTTCCTTAGAGTTTAATTCTTTCATCATTTTCACCCTCTTATCCTGTACACCTCGGGTATGTTCACCTTATCCTTGAATCAACAAAAAACTTGAAAATAATTAGCAAGTCTCCATTATATAGTTGTGAGCTGTAAGAATCCTTTCCTTAAGTGGAAAGTTATACTTTCTCATTCTCCACTTCAAGCTAATAGCTGTAAAAGTACCCAGAATGATATCGGAATAGCTTTCACTATCAATATCAGGCCTTATTTCACCATAATCTATACCTCTTTTAATGAGATATGTAATAAAACTTGATCGTGATTCGAATATCTCTATGATTCTGTGTGCAATTCCTGCCTCATTTTTCAATACCTCGTATGATTGCAGAATAGAGGTCATAGCAGGATAGCTTTCATAGTATTCGGCAAACCTTGTGATGAAGTATGTAATACTATCCTTGGCAGAAAACCTGTTCATTTCAATAGTCTGCTTAATATCAACATCAAACATGGTATAATAGTCCAAAACAGCCAGAATAATCCCATCTTTGCTGCGATAATGCTTGTATAAAGTCCCCTCCGCAATCTTCTGTCTTTTAGCTATTTCCTTTGTAGACAGACCCTGAAAACCCAACTCGTCTATAATCTCTATTGCAGTAAGAATAATTCCCTCTTTCCGTTTTATATATATGCTCACATCAACACCCCATATACGCATTGCGAGTAACCACTCACCTGATATTTTATGTTTTTTATTCTATAGTTATTACTTTCTTATGTCAATGTAGATTTTCGTTAGGGTGTATATACCATTATCTTGTTTTCTCTTACCTTATACTTCTTATTAATAGTATTTCCCTGTAAGCACTAAATGATATTTCATTCCCATATTGTATGTACACAAAAAAGCAATACCGAAGTATTGCTCCTTTTACGTTTTATATTTATAGTATTCTATTCTATATTTACCCCCGCCATCTTCATTAGGAAAATGGCATTCCTTGTGTCGGATACTCCTTTTCTCAGCTTATAATCAAAATGTATTGTATTATCCCGGTAATATTCTTTAAAGTGGTAATTTCTGATACGTCCCCCGCTATCCTTTTCCATATCCGCAAGCTCCAGATCATGGGTTGAAACCATTCCCCAGGCACCCTTTCTGTCCAGTTGGCTTATCAGCATCTTTGCCCCTGTATGCCTGTCGGCAGAATTTGTACCTTTAAAAATTTCATCCAACAGGAAGAAAACCTTTTCCTCCCTATCAACTGCTTCAACTATCATTTTCACTCTGAGGAGTTCAGCATAAAAGGAGGATACACTCTGACCCAGGTTATCGCTGGTTCTCATACAGGCATATACCTTCATGATTGGGCAGCTGAAAGTTTTGGCACATACCGGCAGCCCGATATAAGATAATATAAGGCTCAGTCCCACAGTTCGCAGAAACGTGCTTTTACCCGACATATTTGAGCCGGTGATGAGAAGTATCGGCTGCCCCCGGTCTATGCTGATATCATTACACTTTCTGCTTTCAGCCAGCAAGGGGTGCCCCAGCTCTTCAGCGGCAATTCCAATCTTCATATCCTCCGAAACTTTTGGCATAACAAAATCCGGATTATCATGGCACATAACTGATAAACTGCTCAGTGCTTCGACTTCACCGATAACTGAAAACCATTTTTCCACAGACTTTCCGCTTACACTTTTCCACTTTTCCAGAGCCACCATGCAGTGAAAATCCCAAAAGGTAGCTATGTTTACAACAGTATGCAGAAAATTATACCTGTTGGCTATTAGTTCCCAGAGCTTTGACAGCTTTTCGATTTGTTTCCAGGCAGGTGTTCCAGAAGTTCCAATAAGTTCATCCTTTAAATTATTTATATAGGAGCTTTCAAACTTTTCAGCTTCAAATCGCTTAAGGACTGAACTGTATACTTTAAGAGTGTTAGCGTACTTCTCCACAAGTTCAAAGCTTCTGTTTCTATAGTTTATTTTATATCCTAGCATGAGAAACTGTATAACAAAACCCGCAATAGGCAAATATAGCGAAATTACTCCAAATATGGACAGTACAAGCAGAAGTAATGTGGTTATGGGTAGTGCGGTAATAAGAAACTTAAACCAGGGGGATGTATACAGGCGACTTTCCTCTTTAGCCCAAATAAATACGTCATCAAGTTTGTCTATTGTGTCCAGTAGTGATTTTATACGCTTCCTGCCCTGAGTCTCCGCATCAGCCAAAGTAATATTCTTATTTGACATCAGTACATTGGAATATAACCTGTGTCTGAAAGTCAACTTACCGGCCAGCTCTTTTACGGCCTCCTGTCTTGCCATAATATCCTCTGTTTTAATCAAAGGCTGTAAAAACATATTGGCTAGGCTCTGCCTCCCTGAAAAGGTTGTGGTCATATTTATCATCTGAAATAGTGAACCTTTTCCGAAAAGGTCAAGGTCGTAGGTGTAATTGTGATCACGATTTTCAAACTCTTCACCGGTATCTGAAAAGGAGGTCCAATTTCCGGCGGCCCTTTTAAGGCAGAGAGTATTTATCTGCAGCATGGCCTGAGAATAGTTTCTACTTTTAATAAGCCTGTTATGAATTATTGATAAATAAACAAATCCCGCAATAAACAAAATAAGAGCCGTCAACATTAAAATAAACTGCTGTAATATATAGAAAGTTATTGCCAGTGCTGCACCGGCAAAAAATACTAAAAGCTTATAATTACCTATAACACTGCTTTTATGTGTATATATATCAGATTTCTTTTTGTAGGCATCAACTCTCCTCTGATACTTCCTTTCAGGCGTATACATAAGAACCTCCGTACTAAAGCAGATTTTTTATAATATCGGTGCCGGCTACAAAGGTTCCGATAGACGCTCCGATATTTGACATTATCACTACTGCCAGTGTTTTTAAGAAACGGTTTCTGAATATACCCTTGATGCTCAATATATCAGTCTGTATATTCTGAACATCCTGTACGGTAGGTTTTTTTACTGTGGCCTCCACCAGCCCCGCAAACCAGCCACAAGCCAACAACGGATGCAGAGCCGTAATGGGGGCGACCACAAGGGAAGTCAGAATACTCAGTGGATGTCCCAGCGTCAGAGCGGTAAATAAGGCTGCCAGCAGTCCGGTCCATAAAACCCAGGTAGATAGCTGATTTAGTCCTGTTTGAATATTCATAAAAAAAGAGTATATAAAAAGGCCTGTAATAATAGCAGGAATAATCCATACTGCTGCCTTTGACAATTTTGTTTTCGGCGGAATGGTAGATATCCTGTCCATATCCTGACTTTTAAATATCTCCTTTTTGACACCCGGAACATGAGCACCGCCCAGAACAGCCACTACCTTTTTACCGGGAGCATTTTTAATTTTTGCAGCAAGATATTGATCCCTCTCATTTATAAGTACTTCTCCAATAGCCGGAAACTGTTTCTTCAAGCCCGAAATTGCCGACTCAAGCATATCCTCCTTCAGGAGATCCTGTAAATCCTGATCTGAGATTTCAGTTTCTTCTCCAAACGAAAAAATTAAACTGAATAATAGCTTGGATTTTTCCAAAAAGCCTAGTGTACGCCATATACGGAGAAAGGTAGTTTGAATACTTCTATCGGCAAGAACCAGCTTTGCATCGACGGCCTTTGCTGAATTTATCGCCTCGGTCATTTCAACACCTACATTGGTATCAAGCTTTTTGGCAATTTTTTTTTGATAGGCGTTGAGAATTAGATTTGCTATCAGAAAACCAACTTTTTTCTCTTTTACAACCTTAACGATATCGGTATTCTCCCAGTTTTTAGGGTTCTGCATACTCTCATACCGCTGTTCATCAAGCTCCACACAGACGCTGTCGGGGTTTTCTTCATTTATTACCTGCTTGACCAGCTCTGCGCTCTCCTTTGATACATGGGCAGTTCCTACAAGAATTAACTCTTTATCTTCATAGATTATTTTCGTCACGTTGTCTCTATTCATATTATTATCTGTTTTCATACTACTATCTGTATTCATACTACTATCTGTATTCATATTACTATCTGTATTCATATTATTATCTGTTTTCATACTATCTCCATTTCCACTTTGACATATATTATACATTTGTATTTTAAGTATTACTTTTTCTTCCAAAACCCGAAACAGCATTTTTATGATAAAATCAGTTTGGTGGACCACCCTGAATGAAGAAACATATTTAAGTAATTTTGCATAACATCAATAAACGATAGGTATACAAGTATAACCACAGTATACCTATATGGTCATTCTTAGTCAAGGACTCACCTGTTAATATATGGAATCCGAGAAGGATTTTCATAACAATTAGTAGGTAATTAAAATGCACTAAATTGTCTCGAGACTGACAGCTTAGCGCATTTAATAATTTGGTACATATACTAATCTATTACATAAGATTGAATTTATACATTCAATATAATGTCACAGATCTATTTGATGCATATCTGAGTAATTACGAAAAAACTCACTCATTTTTTCTGCTTCATCCTCAGGAATACCTAAAGCGAGCAATAATTTCCTATGCTGTTCAGGAGAGTTAAGTTCAAAATCAACATGCCACTTTATCGCTTGTTCTTCGGACATTCCAACGGAACTTAAAACCACTCGCCAAGCTTGTTGATCAATATTTACAAAAGTCCTGAACAGACTTACGTTACACAAAATGTTGACAATAATATTTTGCTTTGCTTTAATCAAACTTAATTCTTTATTCAGGTCATCCAAGCGACCCATGAGAATGGATACAAAACTATTTTTGGAGGCAGAGATAAGCTTGTCAATCTCTTTCAGTGGTACTCCTACCTCCTTATATAATGTTATTTTTTTTAATTTTTCAATATCAGCATCATCATAAATTCTATAACTTGCAGCACTTCTTACTGATGGGGTTAATAGCCCGATAGAATCATAGTACAGCAGGGTTGTTCTTGATAAATTAAACATTTTTGCGACTTTCCCAACAGAATACCCCATATAATCCCCCATTAATACGCTTTAATACTAATATAACTAAAGAACTGGCATGGGTCAAACAATTATATACAAATCTCATACTAATTTGAATAAAGTTTGCCAGCTACAAGTGTATCCACCATCCACTATTGAAGCCAAATACCTTGTGTCACTCTATAATCAATTGTTTTATTTCCTTTTTGATATTTCCCTTACTATATAAAATACATAAAAACGTGACTAGAGGAAAGATTGTAATTCCAATAGCTGTTGTAAGGTAAGCAAACCTAATATAATCAAGCATAAAGCCAACTACTGCAACTGCCAGTGGCATAGAACAATTTCCAAGAAAATTTACAATCGACCAAACTCTTCCGGACATGCTTTCTTCAATATTTTTTTGCAGAATAACCTGAAAGCATGTTGCAGCAAACATGATGACGGAACTATAAAGTAAAAATACAAACAAGTACGGTACAACACTCATAACTTTAGCGGTAAACAGTACACCAAGCAGGATATATATTCCCCCTATGATGTAAAGACTGGTGAATAAAACCTTATCCTCCCTATTATTAATATTAACTATATTTAGCAGTATGGATGCTGCTAATGCACCGACTTCAAAAAATGTTTGAATATATCCCATGTTCTGCGCACCATTTCCCCGGAGCTTTATTGATAAAGCTGGTATAACTACATCAATGGCTCCGACAAAGAAATGCCCCACAGCTACAACTATCACTACTGCTAATAAGGACTTTTTCTTGAAGATATATTTATATCCGTCAGAAAACTTATTTTGAACTTTATTTTCTTTTTTAGCTACACTCGGGATATTTATTTTTGTTGTCAAAATAGTTGCAAGAAAAAATGAAATTGTATTGAATATAAAGATAAAAATATATCCTATGTTTGCAACCATAACACCCGCAAGTAATGGACCTATAATTGTTACCGAAGCCGTAATAAGCTGCATTCTGGCGTTAGCCTTTGCCAAACGATCCTTTTTAACAATCTGAGGAAGCACTGAAAATACCGTCGGACTAAAAAAAGCTGAACATACCGAGAGTATTATTTGCGAAAAGATAATGATTGGTAATGTAAGTGCATCAATAGAGAATAATAATGTAACAGCTGCAATTACCAGCCCTCTTATGATGTCAGTGATGATTAATATAGCTTTCCTGCTATGTCTGTCAATAAATCCACCCAATAAAAAACCCGTTATGATTGAGGATAGCATCGGGAATAGAATTACCGTGCCCATAGCTGTGGTAGACTTCGTTGTGTTTAATACTAAATATGCAAGTGCAAACGAATAAAACTTATCTCCCAATTGTGAAATTGTCTGTCCAAACAATAAATAGAAAAAATTAAAATTAACCTTATCAGTTAGTAGTTTCATATTTCTCAATCCTTATGTTATTTATTTATCTAAAGCTTAAACTATAAAGCTATAGACAGGTCAACAATAAAATAGTATGGAATATCCTTCACTCATTTTTTCTTATACAAATATCCCAATAGTTTTATTGTCTAGGATAACTTTACATAGGATAACTTTTACAAATGTCTTATGCACCTTTATACGTGTGCGGTCCAATACTCCTTATTGAACAAAAATTTATACTTTCCTACACAATAAAAAAAGTGACCAGTACCTTTTACGGTTCTGACCACTTTCAATACATTTTCTCTATTCAGTTAAACTCATTTTGCGTGTTTTGTGTGTTCAGTACACTGGTGTCAACTTTCTACTAATTATTTATTGTCTCAAATAGCTCCTTGTGTATGTGTCCATTTGTCGCTATAGCCGAATCCTTATGTAAATAGCTGAGTTTTTCACCTTTCCAGTCTGTAATTAAGCCTCCGGCCTCTTCAAGAATTACTGATGCACCTGCATAATCCCATGGCTGTAGCTCCAATTCATAAAAGCCGTCCATACGTCCTGCCGCAACGTTACAGATATCCAGAGCAGCACAGCCTGACCGTCTTACATCCCTGCACAGCATGAAGACACTTTTAGTTACTCTGAAGGTCTCGTCGGCCTTATCCTTATCATATGGTGAGGTTCCAAAGGTAATAAGACTTTCTCCCAGGGATTCATTTAATGTAACACTAATAGGGTTCCCGTTGACAAAGGCCCCCTTTCCCTTCTGGGCTGTAAACAATTCCTTCAGGTAAGGATTATAGACAATCCCGGCATAGGGCTTCCCATCAACGGCAAGTCCCAGTGCAATACATGAATATTTATAGCCGTACATAAGATTTGTAGTCCCGTCAACAGGATCTAATATCCAGGTGTACTTACCAAACGAAAAATCATTGTCCTTTGTTTCTTCGGCAATTATGTTGCTTTCAGGAAGTATTTCCTTTAACCCTGTAATAATAATTTCCTGTACCTTCAGGTCAATCTCAGTAACAAAATTAGCGTCTCCTCTTTTTGTCATAACCTTTTTGTCCTCCATATCGGACAAAAGAAGTACACTAACTTCTAGGACAAGGTTAACGGCTTTGTTAATTGCTGCGTCTAAATAAGTCATTTATTTTTTAACTCCTGATATCTTTTTATCTTTTTAGTAGTTGTTTTTTCAAATTCGGTATCACGTAGTGTAAATTCCTTTACATATTTATAAGTAACCAACTCCTTGTTAACTCTCTTAACTTCAGAACTGATTAATGAATTTACATCCATTTGTTCAATAATACCGTTTTTGGTATCTTCGTCAATTTTCTCTCTGTCGGGAACAATCTGAGCGCATACTACTACATCATCCTTCCCGTCCGTTCCGTATACCAGAGATTCTTTAATATATTCACTCCTGTTGAGCAAAGTTTCAATTTCTTCAGGATAAACATTCTTACCATTCTTGGTGACAATAACATTTTTTAACCTGCCGGTAATGTGGACAAAACCGTCGTTGTCCATATAACCCATGTCACCGGTATAGAACCAGCCCTCTCTTATGGCTGCCTCGGTGGCTTCCTGGTTTTCATAATAACCGGCCATAACACTTGGGCCCTTTACCTTGATTTCTCCAATACCTTCGTTGTTGGGATTGTCAATCACAACCTGTAGACCGGGTAGCGGAAGACCAGCTGCATCATCCTTAAACCAGCAATCCCTGTTAAGAGCTACAATAGGAGCACATTCGGTAAGACCGTAACCCTGAACAAGTTTAATTCCTATTTCACGGAAGCCTTTTGCTACCTCAGGGTCAATAGCAGCAGCTCCGCTGATAAACAGTCTCAAATGTCCGCCAAGGGCGTCATGGATTTCAGCAAACAATTTTCTGCGTATATCCATCCCGAAAACTCCTGCAATTTTGCTTAATCTGATTCCCAGCTTAAGTTTCTTTGGCCCTCCAGGCTTTTTAGCCACCTGATTCATGAGCTGCTTATAAATAGATTCAAATACCAGAGGAACCCCGTTCATTACTGTACAACCCGATTCTCTCAGGTTTTTTACTATATGACGCAACCCCTCGCAAAATGCTACTGTGCATCCCCTGTACATCTGGCATAAAAAACCACAGGTACATTCATAGGTATGGTGCATTGGTAAAACAGATAAAAACACATCTTTCTCATCTATATATAGCATGGAGCACATAGCCATAAGATTTTCTGCAATATTTCTGTGGGAAAGCATAACTGCCTTGGATTTATCGGTAGTACCCGAAGTAAACAACAGGATATCCATAGCTTCATTGTCTATTACCGCGTCGAGATATTCCCTGTTTCCTTTAGCCACAAGTTCCTTTCCCTTATTCATCAACTTACTATACGATAGCTGATCACCGGAATCTTCCTCTAAATCCATATTGATAAAATACTTGCAACAGGTTATATTTTTTAGAATGTTCTCTATGTTCTTGGAAACTGCCCCTGAAAAAATTATTGCGTCTGCACTGCTTCGTAGTAAGCAATTTTCAATTTCATTCTGTGGAAGTTCCTTATCCAGAGGAACTATGACACCCGTTCCATTGCAGACAGAAAGATAGGAGGTTGCCCACTCATACCTGTTTTCACCGATCAGAGCAATTTTTTTACCTTTCAGGTTAAGACTCAATAGAGCTGTTCCTAGAGCATCAATATCTTCTTTAAACTTTTTATAGGACACCTGAACATAATCGCCGCCGGTTCTAGGCTTAACAAGAAAAGCAGCTTTGTCTGCATATATCCTGGCACTTTGTTCAATCATATCCTTAAGATTAGAAATCTTCCTTACTTCATATAACGGTTTGTTTTTCATGGGTGATACCCTCCGATAAGAATATATCCTTAACAATTTTTCGTAAACATTGTATCACATTAAGCCCTAACTTAACAGTAAAATTAATTAAGTATGGTCGTAACCTCATTGACACAAACATCTCAGGTTTTGGTAATTCAATTTATTCACCTGTTATTATCATTATCCTTTTCCTTTATTCTTTTTACTAATTCGCACACAACATTAATTCTTTTTAGCGGTGTCATGATGTAAAAACCTGATACATATTCGTATAATTTATTTATACATTCCATTGAGTATTTTATACCAAGTAATTCTGATTCTTCTCTATTCTTGTCACGGAAGCTTTCTATTATAGCTTCATCAATTTCTATTCCCGGAACCTCATTATTTATAAACATTGCATTCTTATAGCCAACAATTGGCATAATCCCTGCAAACACCGGCACCTTCAGAACTTCAACTGCCTTAATTATGTTATTAACAGCATTTTGTGTATATGTAGCCTGAGTCAGGAAAAAGCTTATTCCATTTTCAAGCTTTTTTACAGAGCGTCTCAATTCGGCTTCAAAGTTTTGAGCATTTACATTCAGGGCCCCCCCTATTTCAAAGCAAGCCTCTCCGAATACATTGGCATTTAGGCTTGTAACATAGTTTGCAAGATTTGTGGAGTTCATACTATAAACGCCTTTGACGTCTTTTCTTTCGATGCTTGCAATAGGGTCGCCTGTGACAATAAGGATATTCCTGATACCCTCAATGTTCAGGCCCAACAGGGTGGCCTTTATACCCAGTAAATTTTTGTCCCTGCAGGTTATATGAGGCATGGCAGGCAAGCCTGTTTCACGCTGCAATTTTGAGGCCATTATTGCACTATCTGCCCTGGCCTTGGCCAAGGGTGAGTCGGCAATGGTTATCATATCCGCCCCTGCACTTTTTAGAAGAAAGGTATCTCTTAGCATGTATTCCCAATTTATATCAAATGGGGGGTCTATTTCAACCAGAATTGGCTTTTTTTCGTCTGATAGCTTTCGAATCAGCGGTTTTTCGCCGCCTTCAGCAGCAATACCTATACTTAGTTGATTGGTACTATTTATTGTAAAACTCGCATTAGCAAGAAGCTTTGCTGTAACTGCAATGTGATGGGGAGTTGTTCCACAGCAACCACCGAGTATTTGAACCCCCAGGTTCTTCAACTCAAGCAGCTTTGTGGCGAAATATTCCGAATTGTCAATATAGACTGCTCTGCCCCGTTCAGAGGAAGGATAACCCGAATTAGGCATTATAATCAACTTCCTGCCATTGAAATCCAACTGGCTGACCAGCCTGCACATATGGGCGGGGCCGCTGATACAGTTAAATCCACAGACATTAACAAGTCCGCTGCCGCTTACCTTTGCAAAAATGTCCTGATAATATAGTCCTTCCTTGGAATACCCGTCAGGGTAGACTGCAAAAGAGGCAATAATATTTGCTTCAGGTTTCTTTAACCTAATATATGCCGAGATCTCCAGGACAATTTCATACTGCGGAAAGGTTTCAAATAAAAATTTATCTGCACCACACTCAAGGAAAATATCCACCTGTCTTTTATATTCAGCTTCTTCATCTATCCCCTGTGTGGAAGGGATGGGACCAATATCCGCAAATACCGCGACCTCAGTGCTCCGAGCAGCACTGCAGGCTATTTCCCAGCCCTTTCTTATTATCAGTTCAGCCTCTGACTGTTCGCATGACAAAGAAAACCTGTTGGCCGCAAAGGTATTGGTCTTGATAGCGTTAACGCCAGCATTGATGTATTCTTGATGTATTTCAAATATGGATTGACTATCGATAAGATTGGCAATCTCGCAAGGAATGTCCTTATTATACTTAGTAGAGTAATACGTGCCCATGGCACCGTCAAACAGACAGATGTCCTTATTTTCAAATATATTCATAACGTTAAAATCCTTTACGATAAACGGGATAAATGTCCGGGCCATCCAACAAATGCCTAGTAATATCCTTTGAAATATTATACTTTTACTTATTGTACCAGTCAAGGAATATGAATTGTATAAATATGTTGTAGTTTTGTGTAGAAGGGAGTAAAATTATGCTATGACATTTAGTAAGGGTGGGTGTATTTGTATGGATATTGCAGCTTTATCTATTTTGAAGTCTCAGGCCGCTGTAAGTCAGAAGGTTGGTCTGGCCGTAACGAAACTGGCAATGAATACTGCCGAAGTGGATTCGGAAGCCCTGACCAAAATGATGGAACTCAGTGTAAATCCTCACGTAGGAAGTAATTTTGATCAAAGCGTTTAGTAAAAGCTTTTAGTAAAAGCTTTTTGTAAAGTCTTTTCTCTTCTCTGTCGGGAATGTCCTTAACAGACATTCCCGATAACTTCATTTCGTTCCGGGAATTAATCTTGTGTTCATCATTTTTTACAAAAATAAAAGTTAAAAGCTCATAAATATTATTCAACTTTGCCTTGATAATTAAAAAAGCACAATGTATAATGAACATTGTTCATAAAAGGAGATGAATTAATGCCAAAAACTTTAACAAATGTAAAAGAGGACATATTGGCCGTAACCCGACAAATGATTAAGGAAAATGGATATTCCGAATTAAATATCAGAAATATTGCTTCAAGATGCGGTGTAGCAACCGGAACTGTTTATAATTATTACAGTTCCAAGGATGAAATCATTACTGAAATTCTTTTAACCGAGTGGAAACTCATGCTCAAAAGGATTGACCAAAATGCTAAAACTTCAACTTCTCCGACTATTGAAGGACTGGAAGCCATTTATAAAGAGCTTAATAGTTTTATGATCAATGTTCATGGAAAATGGTTTCAGACTATTCAGTTAGTAAATATCGAGGATATAACCGTAAGTAAGTTAAGTGAGAAGAAAAAGCTGCTGAGGGATCAGATTTCCGAAAAAGTTTCAGCCCTGATAATTCCCGGAGGTGAGAAGAAATTAATTTCTCAGGAGATAACTGATATTTTCGATGTTATCTCACACCTTTTGATCTCATATTCCAATGAGAATGTAGACTTTAAAAAGCTAAAGCCTGCACTGGCTGCACTTGTAAATAGTATCCAGCGTCATGATTAAATCAGCAGTTAGACTAATATGTACCAATGAGTATTAATACTACTTGATATGTAGAACAACTAACATCAAAGGAGACTTGTATATGATTGAACTTACATCAAAGGAGACTTGTATATGGATGAACTAAAATCAAATGTAAAACCAAAACTGGGGATGATAATGTTCCTTTATATGCTCGGCATATTCATGGGAGCAATAGACACAGGAATAGTAACTCCTGCCAGAACTGTAATACAGGCCAATCTTGGAGTTGAAGACAAGCTCGGGATATGGATGATCACAATTTTTACCCTTGCTTATGCAGCTTCTATTCCTATATCGGGTAAAATAGCGGATAGAATAGGAAGAAAGTATGTTTATATTGTATGTATAACTTTATTCGGACTTGGTTCTCTTATTTGCGGTCTTTCATCCAACTTCGCCAGCTTCCCCATGCTTCTTGTGGGACGTGTTATACAAGCCATAGGCGGCGGCGGAATTATGCCTATAGCAAATGCAGAATTCGGCACAACCTTTCCGGAAGAAAAAAGAGGAATGGCACTTGGCCTTTTAGGAGGAGTCTATGGCCTGGCAAATATACTTGGTTCTTCACTTGGAAGTGCTATTCTTGATATATTCGGTATAGAAAATTGGCAGTTTTTATTTTATATCAACCTACCAATCAGCTTAGTAATAATTATATTCGGAATATTATTTCTACCTGTTAACAAAACTACCGAAAAGCCTGGTAAAATCGACATCTGGGGTACAGTTGTCATTGTAGCTATGATCCTGGCTCTTATCTATGGACTTAAAAATATAGACTTTTTCAATTTTACCAGTACTTTAAAATCTGTAAAAGTTTATCCTTTCCTTATTGGCTTTGCTTTACTATTGCCGATATTTATATTAATTGAGAAACGTGCACAGGACCCTATTCTCAATCTAAAGTACTTTACCTCCCCAAAGATACTTATAACACTTGTAGTAAGTTTCTTTGTAGGTGTTTGTATGATGGGTATGATTTTTGTACCTCAATTTTCGGAAAATTCCCTTAGTATTGCAACCGGTAAAGGAGGTTACTTCGTTACAATTCTCGGTCTATTCACCGCAATAGGAGCGCCTATGAGCGGAAAACTGGTAGATAAGTACGGTGCTGGAAAAATACTCTCCGGAGGGTTTATAGTATCACTAATAGGTTCCCTGTTTCTGGCGTTTGTAGCAACCAATATCAACAATCTGACTACCGTTTTGGTAAGCCTTGCCCTTATCGGCACAGGCCTGGGTTTTGTAATGGGTTCACCGTTAAACTATATGATGTTGGGCAATACCAGGAAGGAACAAGCCAACTCGGCACTTGCAACTCTATCCCTTGTCAGGTCAATCGGAACGGTAATAGCTCCATCAATAATGATAGGTTTTATTGCACAGGCTGGTATTGTTGCTCAGGACCAATTGATGGGTCTCCTTCCTCAGCCAACTGCCCCTGAGTTGACTCAGGCAGTTGAGTTGAATAAGACCTTCGAAGAAATGAAAAAGGATCCAAGAATGGCTGAAATGCTCAAGGATGTTAATATTCCAGATTTGAACAATACAAGCAATATGAATTTTGACATGAAAAGCGGAGAAGGACTGCCTGCTAACCTTGTTAAGTCCATGCAATCTGCTGATGTGACAAATATAGTAGATAAGGCCAAGGAGATTGCTGTATATATGTTTGACAAAAATACTCCTGCAGTTATAGAAAAGATACAATCGGGTATTCAGCAAGGTATTGACGGCATGAACCAGGGAATTACAGGAATTGATACCGCCTTATCGCAAATGGGAGCCGGTACCGGAAAGAGTGTCGTTGCACAAGGTTCAGATACAAAGACTTCCAGAGCTAATGAAAAGGATCAGGGTAGTGCAGGTCAGTCTCATGGTGGTATGGGCTCACCTCAGGGAATGCAGGGCCAGCTCGGTCAACCAGGTCAATCGGGTCAGCAGAATATGGCTGCCGCAGTTGCTGGTATGAAGGCTCAAAGAGTTAAAATGGCCGATACCGTAAGCAAAATGGAAGAATTAAAAAATTCGATTCCCGCTGCCTTTGAACAATCAAAAAAAGATTATCTTAATAAAATAGACACACTTAAACCTCAAATTGAGGAATCCTTCCAGGATTCATTGAGTGAGGGGTTCAAGCAAATGTATTTGACTGTATCAGTTTTCTGCGTCCTATCAATTCTTCTGCTTTTGATGTACCGTGAACCTGTAAAAACAGAACTGAAAAACTGATAAATAAGAGTAATAAATGTATAAGGCTGACCATGGAAAAACCTGGTCAGCCTTTATAATTTGTGCCATAAGCACATTTTATTTATTATAATAAAGAATATTTAGCGTGTAAAAAGGTTCACTATTTAAAGTATTTCCTCATAACCTGTGAGGATATTTTAGACGCTGCTGTTCCACCGTATCCGCCTTCCTCAACAATTACCGCTATTGCTATTTCGGGTTTTTTATAAGGTGCAAATCCTATAAACCAGCTGTGAGGCGTTTTACTCTCGATGTGCTGGGCCGTACCGGTCTTACCGCAGACCTGTACCCCGCTTATCCGGGCATTTGTTCCTGTACCCTTCGACACTACTTCTCTCATATATTTTCCGATTTCAGCGGCATACTCCTGTGAGGTCACCTGTGCAAGCACAGACGGGCTTGACACCTTAATAGTCTTACCGCTGAAATCAACAACTTTACCCACCAGAGTAGGCTTCAGCATAATTCCGTCATTTGCAATAGTTTGAGCTACCAGAGCCATCTGCACAGGTGTTGCCAGTATTTCAGCCTGTCCGATTCCAGTTTGAGCAAGATTACCCTTTTCGGAAGCATTATATTGCGGGAACCTGCTGTTGTCTACTATTATTCCGTCAGCTGGGACATTCCGGTTAAATCCGAAGGCTTCAGCTGTTTTAAAGAGATCCTTTCCAAGTCTCATTCCAAGATCCCCAAAAAAGACATTACTGGATTTTATCATGGCCTGTTCAAAATTAATTTTGCCCAGAGCCTTTCCCTTATCATTACTCAGTGTGTAATCTTCGCCAATTACCAGTTTACCTTCATCATTAAAGGTTTCTTCACCAATACCATCTATGTTTTCCAGGGCACTTATACCTGTTACAACCTTAAAGGTTGACCCCGGGGGATACAGTCCTGAAACAGACCTGTTCAGCAGAGGCCGCTGCTTATTGGAATTTAGGCTTTCCCAGTCTCTGCTTAGATGGTTCGGATCAAAGGAAGGCTTTGATACCATGGCAAGAATTTCACCTGTATCAACCTTTAGCACTACAACTGAACCTCTTGAAGACCCGAGGGCGCTATAAGCCGTTTGCTGAAGTGCATAATCCAGCGTTGTATGCACATCATCGCCTTTTTTATCTACTTCCTTAAAGCCATTTCCCACCCATGCCAGGAACGAGGCCGATATATTGCTTGACAAGTACCGGTCGTAAAGATTCTCGAGACCGGATATGCCATATTGGGAATCATAATAGCCCAATACATGGGCAGTTGCAGCTCCTCCCTTATATTTTCTCTTATATTGATTGTTCTTAGCTTTTTCACTTACAGATAGTTCTTTGCCGTTTCTGTCAAGAATGGTGCCTCTTACAACTTTATTTCTAACGTCCCACATTCTTTTATTATCAGGTCTAGTGGATATTTCAGGTCCTCTGAAAAGCGTAAAATACGAAAGATAGCTTATAAGTACCACAAAAACTATAAGGAAAATAATCATTACCCGTTTTATGTTAGTTGTCAGATTATCCATTTTATCACCTTCATATTACTTTTTACTCATAATAGTCTTCGGTTTCCTTTTATATTTCTTCGTCTCCCTCGGAAACCTTTTGAATTATGCTCAAGGCTAAAAAGCTTATGAGCAGAGACGTTCCTCCATAACTCACAAAAGGCAGAGTTATACCAGTTAACGGAATAAAACCTGTTACTCCACCTACAATTACAAGTGTCTGTGTGGCTATCATAACGCTCAATCCCGCCGTTAACAGCTTTGTAAAATTATTCTCTGCATGTATTGCACTCCTGATTGATCTGTAGAACAGGAGAAAATGTAAAATTAAAATGGCAAGGCCCATCAACAGTCCCATTTCCTCACAAATAACAGAGAATATAAAATCCGACTCATTTACCGCTACATACCCGGGATGTCCCATACCCAGGCCTCTTCCGAAGAGCCCCCCCATTGCAATAGCGTACATAGACTGTACCAACTGGTAGCTCTCGTTATAGACATAATCCCATGGATTGAGCCAAATCATAAAGCGTCTTCTGATATGTCCAAAAATAGCATAACTGGCTGCTCCGCCCGCACCGAACAATCCAAGAGAAATAAGAACATACAGTTTTTTTGAGGTTGCCAGATAAACCATAGTTACCGATACGGCAAAGATAATCAATGCAGTACCAAGATCCCTCTGCAATACCATAAAGCCCAGTGAGACAATAATGGCAATCCCCGGTTCTATAAGTTGCTTCCTTGAAGTTATATCCGACAGTGCTGTTGAAAGGTATAATATAAGAAATATTTTTCCAAATTCAGAGGGTTGAAACCCGTACGGACCAATTTTAACCCAATTCTTTGCACCAAGTATTTCAACTCCTATAAAAGTTGCCATCGCCATAAAAATTATTGTTCCTGCAAGGAATAAATACTTATACTTTGCATATTTAATCAGACCCTTTTTAAGATAAAGTACTACAAAAAGAAACATTACAATGCCTATCACAAGCCAAACAAGCTGCTTTAAGGCTATTGTTTTATTTAGTCTAAACAGCATAATCAATCCGATAGAGCACAGCAGAACAGCAAGCAAAAATATAAGCCTGTCCCCCATTGGATAATACTTTTTCAGCACCCAGGAGGTTACCGCTATAATTACTGTTATTACCGCCCAAAACACGCCTGCCATTGGATCTATTGGTTTGCTTAAAAAAGCAAGATTCAGGAAACCAAAGAATACAAATAAATATATAAAGAATTGCAGTTTTTTTAATCGTTTAGTCATGTCAGAAAGCACCTACTCGTCATCTGTTACTAAAAGCAAGGTTTTGGATATACTGATCTCATCTCCGGGTTGAAGACTTTTCTTATCCACCATAATTCCGTTTATGAAAGTCCCGTTGGTAGAATTAAGGTCCTCCAGCATATATCGTCCATCTTCAAAGTATATTTTCGCATGATAGTTTGAAACAGACGGCGAAGGCAGTATCATCTGGTTATTCTTATTTCTTCCAATTGTCAGCTTATTGCCTATGGGTACAATATCTCCTTCAACAAAATTGCCACCATCTCCGGGATAAACAAGTTTTAATTTCCATCCAAGATTGCTACCACCCTTTACTACTCCCCTTTTAATGTCTCTAGACATTATTTTAAGGGCTGAAACAATAATTATATATATAATAACAATAAGTATTATTTTAAAAAATACCCCAAAAAAGCTTAAATCCAACAGATTGAAATTCATAAAAACCTCCTCAAATCCGGTTTTATCTATTATATACAAATACTCGGAATTTTACAAATCGACGGGGTTCTTATTAAACTATATTAATAGTAGTGAAATTACTTTACATAAATAAAGACGGAAAATCTTTTTGGGATTTTCCGTCTACTCCGGGATTATTGTTTTAGAATTAAATTCTTTATTTTACATATGAACAGCAATAATCAGCAAGTTCCTGAACTTTTAGTTTAAATTTGGAATCCGCCCTAACTTCAAAGGATTGTCCTCCCTCAACAATCTTCCAGTTCTCTTCACCAGGAAGAAGGACTTCCAGCTTACCTGCCAATATCTCCATAATTTCCTTGTCGGCTGTACCGAATTCATACTCTCCTGGCATCATAATACCAAGTGTCTTTCTCTCACCATTTGCAAAAATAACTGTTCTGCTTGTAACCTTACCTTCAAAATACACATTAGCCTTCTTAACAACACTGACATTTTCATATATACTCATAATTGTCTCCTACCTATTAGTTTATTAGCATGATAATGCTTTATTTTACAAAAGTAAGTTTTATGAAAGATTATCATATATTTATTTCAGTGTCAATTTAATCGGTTAACAAAAAAGGTTAAGATTATTTTGGTAAAAAGTTCATTTTTAATTAGTATTTGAGAAAAAAGCTAGCACATTAGAGGTATAATATTGTATTATTATAGTATAATACATCTTTAGATATTATATGAGGTGCGTTTATGCAGAATTTTATTATATTATTGTTACTTGTACTTAATGTCTTTGGCTTTATTCTTGTATCGCTGGATAAATTCAAAGCGAAAAACAAGCTATGGCGTATACCTGAGAGGTCTTTTTTCCTATTATCGATTCTGGGAGGAAGTATAGGGGTTTACACAGGACTTTTTCTTTTTCATCATAAAACCAGGAACTGGTATTTTATGACACTCATTCCGTTAATTATTTTAGCTCAGTCTGTTTTTATATATTATCTGGTAAACAAGTAGAGGATCTTTAAGTAAAAAGATGCCTCTTTTTTATTTCATTGGCGTCAATCCACAACACCTGTAATAAACCTGTCTCATAATGAATAGCAATAAATAATAAAGAAAAACGGAGCTATTATTAATGGGACTTGATAAATTTTATAAAAATTCAGCAATACTTACAATGTCTAATTTAGTTACAGGATTTATTGGCTTTGCTTTTTCAATAATTCTCTCTAAAAAGCTTGGAGCTGAAGGGCTTGGATTATACGGCCTTATAATGCCGGTATATTCCCTCCTTCTGTGTCTTACAGCTGACGGACTAATTACGGCTGTCTCAAAAACCTGTGCTGTATACAACAGTAAAAAGGATTACCGCAATCTTCATAGAACCGTAAAGGTTGCCCTTTGTTTTATAGGGATGTGGAGTATCGCTGTGGCACTGCTGGTATTTATAAACGCTTCAAATATAAGCAACTTATTTATAAAAGACAGCCGGGCTGTTGACGCTATAAGGATAATCTGCCCCGCCCTTGTTTTTATTCCAATGTCTGCCATCTTTAAAGGTTTCTTTTACGGCTTTGAGAAATTTACCGTACCGGCAGGCATCGATATACTTGAAAAATGTATCCGTGTGACAATACTTCTTGCAGCAATGGCTTTTCTCTCTGTTAAAAACATAAAGGGTGCCGTAACCACAGCTTATTTAGCTCTGGCAGTAGGTGAAGCCATAAGTATGATAATGCTGTTCACCTCCTTTAAGCTTTTTTCCAATAAGCTCGTTCCGATTAAGACCCGGGTAAAAAATCCTCTTCAATTACTGGTGGATATATTGATTATATCCTGTCCCTTGAGTTTGAACGGCTTTTTATCTTCTATTCTTAATACTGCCTCAACGCTTATTCTTCCAAGAAGGCTGATAAGCTCCGGCATGAGCTATGATACCGCACTGGAGCTGATAGGAAAATTCATCGGCATGTCTTTAACAACAGTTAATCTGCCCTTCATAATTGTGGGCTCAATGATGACGGTAATGATTCCGGATATGTCTCTGAGTCTGAGTAAAAAAGACTCCTGGAGCACTGAAAACCGTATCTCCCAGGTCCTCAGGGTATCTTTTCTGGTTGGGCTTGGAACACTTATCGTTTCAATATGCATACCCCAAAAACTTGGTCTTTTGTTTTATGGCAGAGACGATCTTGGCCAAATGATTATGTTTGCAGGAATATGTAATTTTATCAGTTATATAGCCGCTGCCACCTTCGGAATACTCAATGGCTTGGGAAAACAGAATGTAAATCTGAAAAATTCCATTATTGTTTCTGTAGAAGGCCTGATCCTGGTATTTATACTGACCGGAATACCTCCATTGAATATATTCGGTTATGGAATCTCTCTGGTGATTACTGCAATTACAGGGTTATTACTGAATCTCTATGAAATCAGAAAAGTGTGTGAAATAAGGATTTCTCTTTTAAAAGGTGTGGTTTTTTCACTATTTGGGATGGCAGGCTATTTATGTGTAAAAGTAATCAATACAATTATTCCTGATAGTTTTATTGTTTTTGATGTCCTGTTTTCAACAGGAGTGTGTTTTCTGGTCATATTCTATCTAACAAAAATGTATAATTTCAAACACAATCCATTGTAGCTTTCGAAAAGCAAAATCATATAACCGTATAGCCATATTTAATGATATAATAACAATTATGTTAAAAATATAACTTTAATTATTGCTGGAGGCCAATATGTTCAAATATGTAGTATTCGATGTAGACGGCACAATGGTAGATACTGAAGAAGCAGTAGTTTTCGCTTACCAGAGTGTAATTTTTAAAGAACACGGCAGATATTTTACTGAAGAAGAGCTTCTGAAGGGTTACGGAGTACCAACACCCAAGGCCCTTGAACGCTATGGGTTTACTGATATTGCTGGTGCCGAAAAGGATTACTATAGTTATCTGGTTGAGGGGTTTAAGCGCTGTAAGACATTTGATGGAATTAATGAGTTGCTTGACAGCCTTAAGGATATGGGAGTTCCTATGGGAGTAGTTACCTCCAGATGCGATTACGAAATCAAAATTGACAACTGTTTACAGGGTTTTATAAATAAGTTTGATGGGGTAGTATGCTCTGATGACACCGTAAAACATAAGCCCGAAGCAGAGCCACTTCAAAAAGCGATGGAGATCCTTGGTGCAGCTGCCGAAGAAACCATTTATATCGGAGATACTCTCTATGATAGACAGTGTGCCAAAAATGCAGGGGTAAAATTTGCTCTAGCATTGTGGGGATCAAATAATGCCGACAAAATTGACGCCGAATACTTTCTGAAATCCCCTTCAGAGCTGTTGAAGCTGCTAAAGGCTGAATAAATTTGCTGGCTAATTATAAACAATTGTAGAATAATTTGCCCAATGAAAAGCTGTCTTAATAATGTCAATTATAAGGCAGTTTTTTGTATCTTTTTCGAAACAGTCTTAAGGCAGTTAAAGCTGCTCCAATGAGTGATATTAATCCAGCACTGATATAGGTAACTCTCATTGCAAAGGCAAATTCCCCTTCTTTTCCCTCAACAAAGGTGGTTACCTTATAACCAAGCTGGCTGCTCATAACACCATACAATATAAGAGTTGAAACCGAAATACCTACGACCAACCCCAGGTTTCTCACCAAAGCATTTATACTGCCTGCTATTCCTACCCTGTCTTTTGGAACTGAAGACATTATAAGGGAATTATTTGGGGACTGAAACATTCCGTTTCCAAGAGCCATAATTGATATTATGACAATAAGCTTGACAGGTTCCAGGTTCTGATTCAGTGTAGCCATCATAAAGAACGCCGAAGAGAAAACTATCAGGCCTATTAACGTAAGAAGCTCTGATCCGATTTTGTCTGAAAGATGCCCGCTTATGGGAGCTACAACAAACAACACCATAGGATATGTCATTAAGTACAGTCCCGAAACTGAAGGTGACATTTTTATTACATCCTGTAAATAAAACGGTAAAAGTATATTGGAACAATTCATCGCAACGAAAAGCAGGAATCCGCAAAAAATACTCAGTGAAAATAGCTGGTTCCTAAATATATTTAGCTGAAGCATTGGACTATCTTCGGTCAGTTCAACCTTTATAAACACGATAAATGCAGCTATGGCCAGTCCAAAGCCTATCAGAACAGTCGGCTTTGAAAAGCCGATCTGCTCACCGGCTAATATAGCTGCAAATAATGCCACTATAAAAACTAAAAAGAGCAGAGCGCCTTTTATATCTAATCTGGCCTTTATTCTTTCTTCATCTCTTGGAAGAATCTTAAGGCCAAATATAAATGCAAAAAAACCTATCGGAATATTAATCAGGAATATATACTGCCATGCCGCCCCATCTACAATAAAGCCTCCAAGGGGCGGCCCTACCAAGGTCCCCAGTGCTACAAACGAGCCTGTTATCCCCAATGCCTTTCCCCTTTCCCCTGCTGGAAAGACTCTGGTAATTATACCCTGATTAGTTGCCATAAAGCCAGCAGCGCCTACCGCCTGTATTACTCGTGCAAGTACAAGCATATACAATGTGTTGGAAATTGCACACATTAGAGAACCTAAAGTGAAAATAACTATTCCTATTTTAAAAACCCTTACAGTCCCCTTTATATCTCCCAATCTTCCGAAGATAAGGATTGTGGCTGATATTGCAATCAAGTATGAGGAAACAATGATTGCTATTGAATTCATTCCAACTTTAAAATAGTCTGCCATAACAGGAAGTGCAACATTCACTATACTGCTGTCAAGACAAGCCATAAAGGTCAGTAGAACTATATTGAAAAGGATTAATCCCCTATTTTTGAATTGGGGTTGAATTTCCATCAGACTCAAATTATCTCCATTTCATTATTTATTTTTTTTAATTTCTCTCATCAATTTCAATTTTCGCATAATAAATTCATATTAGAATAGCACAATATTTGGCAGAATTCAACCTCAAATAGCGTACAATACAGCACGGTTTTAGGAGCTTTTTAGTCAAAAATAAAAGCAAAGCACTTTTTCATATGCTCTGCCATATTAATTACATATCTCCACTTATCGGAATTTCTACCGCCTCACTTTTGGTAAAAAGCTTATATACGGGTATTTTGCCTATTCTGCTGCCAGTCCGGCCATGTTAAGCAGGTTCCAGGGCTTATTATAATGTGGTTGGAAGAAGAAGTCGACAAAGGCTAGTTCATCAATTGTCATTTTATTCTGTATAACTACAGATAAGGTATTTATTGATTGGGTCAAATCGGCCTTCGATAAAATCTGAGCTCCTAGAATTACTCTTGTTTTGTTGTCATAAATAATCTTAAGCATTGCTTCATCATGAGTTGGCATAAATTCAGGTCTGTAATTTTCCCTGATCAGAATTGTCTTAATATCCAGATTAGAAGCCTTTGCCACGGTTTCCGTCAACCCTGTCGCCGCACAATTAAGCTCATAAATTTTTATACCTGAAGTAGCCTGAGTTCCAAGACTCTTTGTTGATGGCTTTACAAGATTCCTAGCTATTAATGTTCCCATTCTGACTGCATTTGTTGCAAGAGGGATATACTGGTATTTTCCTGTAGGATTATAAAATACCGCACAGCAGTCACCGGCTGCAAATACATCCTTGCAGCTTGTTTGCATATATTCATCTACCATAATGGCCCCGTTGTTAAGCATATCAAGCTTACCCTTGAACAATTCAGTACTGGGTCTAAAACCAATACTAAGAATAACCATATCGGCCTTGTAGGTGCCTTTATTGGTGACAACCCTCTCCACCTTGTTATTTTTTCCCTCGAATCTGATAACTGTTTCTGACAGCGCTAGCTGTATTCCGTGTTTCTTATAGGTACCCTCGGCTATATCAGTAAATTCCTTGTCAAAATACTTACTCATTATTCTGTCTTCAGTATCAATAAGTGTAACATTCTTCCCCTGCTGTTCAAAAGCCTCAACCAGCTCTGCACCAATATAGCCAGCTCCTACAACAACTATATTTTCAGCAGCTTTGGATTTATCAATTATTGTTTCAGAATGATCAAAGTTCTTTGACAATTGAATATTTTCCAGTTCTATACCTTCAAGTTTAGGAATGATAGGCCATGAACCAGTTGTTATGATCAATTTATCATAGTTGTCCACAAATACCATATTCTGGTTTAAATCCTTAACAACAAGGGACTTTTCGTCAAAATTGACCTCCAGTACCTCATGTTTCATTTTAGTAATAACGCCAAGTTCCTTCAGCTTTTCCGGCGACGAATAGAACAATCCTGCCGGATCCTGTACAACACCACCGACATATAAAGCTATCCCACAGGATAGAAAGGAAATATTATTATTCTTTTCATATACAGTTATCTCAGCATCTTTATACCGATTGGCAATATTATTTGCTGCAGCTGTTCCAGCATGTGTACACCCTATAATCACTACTTTCATAATCTACCTCCTGTTAATCTCTCGGCCCTGACACAATGAAAAATATCTCATTAAACTTTAGTATACCACTATGCAAAAAATTAAAACATATCATCCAGTATTTTAAATGATACAAAAAAAGAACATATACGTAACTTATGTTAAATATGTGTTCTTTTAATTAAATATGTACTTATTTGATAAATAATCAATATATTTTTAGTTTTACATTGTATAAGCTCTGTCTGTCTGCAGTATATGGTCAGAAATCCAGCTCACCACAAATTCAAGAATTTCCAGTAAATATTGCTCATGATCCATATCAATCTTTTCTAAATCTACACTGTTAATTTTTTCTATAAAATCATTATGTTCAACTTTATGGCTTAGTAACTTTCTATATCCTATACTAGCCATATACTCTTCTTCAGATGTAAAATGAAAAACGGTATACTCCTTTAATTCGGCCAATAGTTTTAGTATACGGTCATACTTGTCAATGATAAGTTCATTTTTCATAAGCTCATGAATCTCGCCAGCAATCTTGAATAATTCCTGATGTTGTTTGTCGATGTGTTCAATTCCCAGTAAATAATCATCTTTCCATGTAATCATGTTTATAACCCCCCATCTTTCTGCATACCTAAAATTTACATTAACATATATGCCAAATTATACTATAAGTTATTAATAAATCAACAGCTAAAATTCGGTAAATCTAGTTTAATCTAGTATTCGTTTTCAGCACTCCACAACTTTCTTTTACGTCTGTTTTTATGATCATACATTTTGAGATCTATTTCATGGATAAATTGCTCAAGACTCATATCGTTTTTATAAGTGTCATAGGCGCAGCTATACCTTAATAAATAGGGCTTCCCACAGCGTATATTGTATCTGTCAACCATTTTTGACATCTTTGAAATTAAATCATTGATTTTGGATACAGAAAGACCGTAAATTAATATGATAAATTCATCTCCGCCCAATCGGATAACTATACCATAATCAGAATACACCTTCTGAAGAAGCTTTGCAAAGGCTTTCAAAGCATGGTCACCCTCCATATGTCCATAGGAATCATTAATGTCTTTAAAATAATCCAAGTCAATCATAATTGCTGATAATGTACCTTCATTCTTCCTAGAATAAGCATCCAGGCACTTTTTCAGCACCACCCTGTTTCTTGCCCCGGTAAGGGAGTCCCGGTACAGATCTCTCTGCTGTATCACAATAAACATCATAATTATTGTAAAAGTACTGCTACACCATATAAACCTTACCTGACTCAAGCTTATCTGAAGAATTACCATAATGTTGGTAACGATGCCTATAGCCATAATATATGCAAACTCAAACCTCAAGAGCATTTTCTTGTTTATAACTATTACATAAAGACTATAGGAAAGAAAAACAAGTGAAATAACCAGCCAAATTATATTTCGAGAAAAACTTCCAGCTTCTATTTTTCCGATTCTGGAGGCTACAAACGACGCTATTGTGTTAAATATAAGTAATATATTAAATAAAGTTGTAATTGGCCTTTTTAATTTACAGGATGAGAGAAAATAGGAACAAATAAATTTAAGAAAGAAGTAAGACAGCAACGGTGAAAGGGAGTACAATGCAAAATTTATGACTCGTATCCATAATAACGCTATTTCTGCCTCCAACAGTATATTTTGCACCATCTCCAGATTTATTAATAATAAATTCAGAAATAAGGAAGCAATATAGATTTTATTTATTTGCATTTTTTTATCCAGAACACTTAAAGCGTATATTCCAAAAAGGAATATAACTGCACCGGATAAAATATTCATCTGTTGATGAAATAAAAACTGCATATTTTTGCTCCTTATGTGCATTTTTCTGCATAAATATAATAACATTTTACATTATTTTTCAAATTTATTCAAATAAATTATCGTTAGAATTTACCACTTAAGGGTATATTTATTATATATAGTTATGATGTCCTACGGTAAATGGAGGTTAATAGTATGAAAAATAAATCTATAAACAAAATAGCAGTAGTCGGAACCGGTTTTGTGGGCTCAACCACAGCCTATACACTTATGCTAAGTGGACTGATATCAGAACTGGTTCTTATCGATATTAATACAAAAAAGGCAGAGGGCGAAGCAATGGATATGAATCATGGTATGCCTTTTGTCAGGCCAGTTAAAATATATAGTGGAACTTATTCTGATTGCAGCGATGCAGATATTGTAGTAATAACCGGCGGAGCCAATCAAAAACCAGGTGAAACCAGAATGGATCTGGTTAATAAAAATACAGCCATTTTTAAAGATGTTGTTGGTAATATAGTCAAGTACAACACCGATTGTATCCTTCTTGTAGTAACAAACCCCGTGGATATTCTGACCTACGTTACATTTAAACTTTCAGGATTTCCCAAGAATAGGGTTATCGGTTCAGGTACTGTATTGGATTCAGCCCGCTTCAAATTCATGATAGGCGAACATATGGGCATCGATCCAAGAAATGTCCATGCTTACATTATCGGTGAACACGGAGATACCGAAGTTCCGACCTGGAGTACTGCTTCAATCGCCGGATTATCCATGGACGATTATTGCATGGAATGCAAATCCTGTGACAGCAGGAGCTTTAAGGAAACTACCTATAATAATGTAAAAAATGCGGCTTATGAAATCATCGACCGCAAGGGTGCAACCTATTATGCTGTTGCACTAGCTGTCAGAAGAATTGTCGAGGCCATAGTCCGTAACGAGAACTCAATATTGACAGTATCCAGCCTGCTGGAAGGTGAGTATGGATTAAATGATATCTGTTTGAGCATTCCAAGTCAGGTCAATTCCAACGGTATTGAAAGAATTATTAATGTACCACTGAGTTCTGAAGAGACTGAACTCCTAAATAAGTCAGCTCAGTCTCTGAAAAAGGTTATTGATGGCTTGCATCTATAATAGAATTTTCTTTAAAATTGTATTGCTCCTTAAGAACTCTTTTGCCTTGTTTCTGTTTTCCTCAACGTGAATACAAGTGTACCTGTTCGGTTTGATGGAAGGAGCAATGTCAATTGCTTTTTCAAAAGCCTCAGCCTGCATGTTAAGTGTCGCAACATAATCAAAAAAGCCTGTATCACTCAGGAATTTTTCAACACGCTCAACCCTGTGCTGTTGAACAAGACTCATCAGATATGTTGCGACTCCTACCTGAATACCGTGAAGCTGAGGCTTGTCAAGTATTTTGTCCAGAGCATGAGAGATAAGATGTTCGCTTCCGCTGGCAGGAGAGCTATTCCCTGCAATTTCCATAGCAACACCGCTCATGGTTAGTGAATCCACCATTTCCTTAAGGAAAAATGGCTCTGTTATATTTGAATATGGCATGCGTACAATACTATTAACCGATTTCTTAGCCAGCATGGCAGCAAAATCATCAACCTTTGAAGCATTGTTCTTCTCTTCAAAGTACCAGTCATAAACAGCTGAAATCTTTGAAACTATATCTCCTAAGCCTGAGTAAATAAACTTTGCAGGAGCATTTTTTATTACATCCAGGTCAACTATAATTCCAAACGGCATTGCTGCATGAACCGAGGTTCTTTTTCCGTTAATAATAAGCGAGCAGCCCGAGCTGGAAAATCCGTCATTTGAAGTTGACGTCGGTATACTGATAAAGGGTAAATTGTTCAAAAAAGCTATATACTTTGCGGTATCTAGTACCTTTCCTCCTCCCACACCCACCACAGCATCTGTTTTAGACGGTATGGAGAAGGCCTTGGGTACAAGTTTTTCAATGGTTATATCATCAAAGTCATAGGTCTCAAGAAGTGTAAGTGATTTTCTGCTCTCGATTGAGGAAATTATTTTCTCACCAAATAATTCTCTTATACCTTCCCCAAACAGAATAATTACTCTTGAAATATTTGCTCTTTCCAGATATGAACCCACATTGCCCAATATTCCGGTGTTTACCTCCATTATGGTAGGAATTTCAATCCTGTGAATAGCTGTACCCATAACAACTCCTATCTGCGTGCAGACTTCTATAAACTCTACACCAACTGATTTTGATTCTATGCAATTGGTCACCGGCCTTCCTGTAACTATTCCAAACTTAATATTTCCCAGTCACTTTTTTCTGACCACTATCCCAGCAAGCCCTTTGAGATCATATATTCCCCAACTTCGACATACCTGCTGAAGGGAACAAACGGAATACCTCGTTCAGCAAGAAGATTCTTAAGATCGTTCCTGGCAAAAGCGCAATCTGCTTCTTGTGCAGCACCTATATCCGGCTCGCTGTCCCCGGCAAAATAAACCTTTTCATATTTTGCCTTGAGGGACAGTACAACTTTAGCCTTGTCAACCCCCCACATGCTGGAATAAAACTCGCTCTGAGAATCCGGCATTATGGTAATGCCTCTGTTGCAATACTTTCCTTCCATTGATATAACAGTTACATTATCTATTTTATGATGTGCAAGGAGTTTTTCTATATAATATGATGTTCCGGCACTTAATATATAAAAATCTCCTCCGCAGTCTTCAACCTTTTTTATAAATTCTATGGCATATGGATCCAGCGGAAGCTCGAGAATATCCTGAAAAATTTCCTCCTCGTTTCTGTCCATGGAACCGAATATTTCATTGAGAAAATCCACATTTATTTTTTTAGTTTTCTTCCATTCATAATAATATTCCCAGGCCCAATCCTTTAAATACTTATCCATAACAATATGGTAAAAGTCTCTGTCTGTCAGTGTTCCGTCAAAATCAGATACAAATGCAAATTTTTTCATATTATCTCCCATCTAAGCGCATAGCGCGTACACAAATAGTAGTGAAAAGACATGTACTGGCTTTTTGCATGCGTGAAAATCATGATGACTTACCACATGTTTTTTTCACGCTATTCTCCTATATTTGGCACATCTCGTTTATAACCATTGCTTAAAATAATTATTTTAACCGTATAATGTATCGAGGCAATGCAGCAGTAATTCTAAATATTTTACCCTGCACACCAATTAATATCATAGCATATCAGTACAAGACGGTAAATAGTTCAAAAGAGCTGACAACAGGTTTATAGCTGTCTTAATAGAAGGACTTGATAAATAAACGTTGCAAAAAAGGTAAATAATATTTATTATTGTATAGGTATATAAAATAAAGAATTAATAAAGTAAAGGAACAAAAATGGAAAATTTGAGTTTTAAAGATCTAAATCTTTCAACTGAAGTACAGCGTGCAATTGCTGATATGGGATTTGAGGAGGCTACTCCTATTCAATCCAAGTCAATCCCACCAATTCTCAACGGAAACGATTTAATTGGCCAGGCCCAGACCGGAACAGGAAAAACCTGCGCATTTGGTATTCCCGCCATTGAAATGATCCAACCTGAAATCGAATCAATTCAGGTATTGGTATTGTGCCCAACAAGAGAATTAGCAATACAGTCCTCGGAAGAACTGAGAAATGTATTGAAATATAAAGACGGAATACGAATTCTACCAGTTTATGGTGGCCAGCCCATAGACAGACAAATTATAGCATTAAAAAAGCGTCCTCAGATTATTATAGGAACTCCAGGCCGTATTATGGATCATATGAGACGCAGAACCCTTAAACTGGAGCAGCTTAAAATGATTGTACTTGACGAAGCAGATGAGATGCTGAACATGGGTTTCCGTGAAGATATCGATACAATCCTGGAGAAAGTACCTGTAGACAGGCAGACAATCCTTTTTTCAGCTACTATGCCTAAGGAAATACTGGATATCACTAAAAAGTATCAAAAGGACCCGATTCATATAAAGGTAGCACACAAGGAACTTACCGTACCGAGTATAGAACAATACTATCTTGAAGTTAAAGAGTCAGCAAAGCTGGAGGTTCTTTCCCGTCTAATAGATACCAACGATATCAAGCTCTCACTCGTTTTTTGTAATACAAAGAAAAGGGTTGATGAGTTAACCTCAAGTCTTCAGTCCAGAGGCTATTCTGCAGAGGCTCTTCATGGAGACATGCGTCAGGAACATAGAGATAAGGTTATGTCACAGTTCAGGAAAGGCAGTTTTGATATTCTCATAGCTACAGATGTTGCCGCAAGAGGTATTGACGTTGATGATGTAGAAGCTGTTTTCAACTATGATATACCCAGTGATGAAGAATACTACGTTCACAGAATCGGCCGGACAGGCAGAGCAGGCAGAACAGGTAAAGCTTTTACCTTTATTTCAGGCCGAGAAATATACAAGCTGAGAGATATACAACGTTATACAAAATCTACTGTCACCTTTATGAAGCCCCCCAGCATTAACGATGTTGAGGAGAAAAAGATGTCTAATGTGTTGAAGTCTCTGAGGGAAAATCTGACCAAAGAGGGTTTTTCAAAGTATATCGGACACATAGAAAGATTTGTTGACTCTTTAAACTCCGAATCAGATAGTCAGGAAGATAGTTTTATTACATCTCTCGACGTGGCTGCAGCATTGTTAAAAATGTATACAGAACAAAACGGTAACTTCCCCAGTACTGTAAGTGAAATAGACGAAGAATCTGATTTCGATAGTGAAAATGATATGGTAAGACTTTTTATAAATATTGGAAGTGATAATAAAATCCAGCCAAAGCATATTATTGAAGGCCTTGTTGAATCCTCAGGACTTCCTGGCAAAATGGTTGGTTCTATCGACATTTTCGATAAATATTCCTTTGTTGAGGTTCCAAAGGAATTTGCTTCCGAAGTTCTCAGGTCTATGAAAAACTATACCATAAAAGGCAAGCGGATAAATGTTGAGAAATCAACACCTCGTAAGAAAAGCGGGCGAAGCGGTTTCAACCATGGGAGAAACGCAGTCACATACGGTAGTTTTACCGGTCACTCCAGTCATGGCAGCGGTCAGAGTTCAAAAAGAAGATCAGCTGTTCCTACTATCAAAGCCTCAGGCACCAAACCGTCCTCTGGTAAAGGTTACAGAAAAGACCGCTAAAAGAGATAAACAGTAATGGGTTAGAAGCTAAAATGGATAGATTCTGAAGCAATAGTATATATTATTAAAACCCGGAGAAAATAACTTCTCCGGGTTTTGTTCGCCCTGTTTATACCTTGAATTTACCAACTACATCCTTCAATTTCTTAGCATTGAAGCTGCTAATATCCATCTGCTCCTGTACATCGTTAACCTTTTGCAGGATGTCAGTTGACTTTTCAGCTATATTCTGAGTTCCGGCCGCACCTTCATTAACAGTCTTCGAAACTTCGTTGATTGTGCTTATTATACCTTCAACCGAGGCAGTCAGCTCCTCAGCAGTGGCACTGAAGTCAGTAACAAGATTGTCTATGAAAATTGCATCGTTGCTATAATAATCTCCGGTTTCTATCATTGCTTCATAATCCTTTATTACGTTTGTATCCATAAAACCCATAATTGATCTTGAACTGCCTACCAGGTCCTCAACTGCTGAAACCACTTCCTTTGCTACCTTTTGTATTTCATTTACTGTACTCTTTGAATCCTCTGCCAGTTTTCTAATTTCATCTGCAACAACGGCAAACCCCTTTCCTGCTTCTCCAGCTCTGGCCGCTTCAATAGCAGCATTTAAAGCCAGTAAATTGGTTTGTGAAGAAATCTTCAGGATTGCCTCTGACAGAACGCTGATCTGTTCGATAGCCTTTGACCTGTCCAGTGATCCTTCAAGCCCCTGCTTTACCTCATGATAAATATCATTACCCGCTTTCTGTGAGAGTTCAGAACTTATTTTTAGGTCAGTGGCGCGTTTACTGACCTCTCTAGCTGCGACCGCACCGCGTTGCGCTTTTTCAGCCATGGCTTCAATTGCGTGCTCAATTTCTGAGGAGGACGCATTGACCTCCTCCGTTGCCGCCGCAGTCTCTTCCATCCCGGCCGAGATTTCTTCTACTGTTGCTGAAGTGTCCTCCGCAGCTTTGTTTAGATGGATTAGACTACCTGAAACAGCTGCGGCGGCTAGTTCTACATTTCTCGAGCATTCATTAACTTCCAGCATAATCGACCTCAGATTAGCTATAAACTTATTAACACTCTTAGCGAGATCACCGATTTCATCCCTTGAGTCTATTTTAATCTCTTTTGTTAAATCTCCACCCCTATTAGCCAAATCCTCAAGTTCTTTTCCAAGCTGCTTTATCGGGCGTATTATGCCGTTTGTAACAAATATACTTATCAGTATTCCAAATAGAATAGCTGAACCCAAGATAGCCAAGCTCGTGAAAGCTGTGGCTTTATAATTTTGATTGTTTTTAGTGTGTATATCATCAGCACCTTTGGCATTATAATCCGCTAAAGCCTGTAGCCCATTGTAAAACTTATTTTCAGTCTCTGCGTTTTCCTCAAGATATTTGAAAGCTTCACTGCCCTTCCCCTGCTTCGCAAGCTCAATAACTTCATTTATAAGGTTATTATATTCTCCCCAGTTTTTATCTATAGCTGATATAGTGTCTAATTCAAATTGTTCAGGACTTACAGCCTTATATTTCTTCCAGTCTTCTTCTAGTTTTTCCGATCTTTTATCAATATCCTCAATATAGCGAGCCTGATCTTTTGCATTTCCGCTGTAATGGATAACATATAGAACATCTGCTCCTCGGGCTCTACTCTGGTTTCCCATATCATTAATCCATTCTATTGGCTTTAGTCTGTCTTTATATAGTGAGGTCATCTCCCCATTGACATGTTTTAGATAAGTGAAATTTACACCACCGATCAATGCCATAAAAACCAAAAGTGTAACTGACAGGGTTAAGATTTTTTGTATTACCTTCATTTTTTTTAGCATGAAATCATATCCTCCGTTGAATAATTATTAAAACATTCTTTGCTACAATTACAAAAATTATGTAAAGTTTGTAGTGTTTTCAAGCATATGATTTAAATTATAAGTTCTTTTCCCGTTTTCTACAAGTATATACTTTATTATGTAATATTAATGCAATCTTTCCAATTGAATAACAAATAATTATCGAAAAAATTTAGACTTTTATGGCAGGTGTGCTCCAGCTTCGCTGGACACACGCACACAATAAAAAGGGGTTGTCGCACAGTTCCTATCTCCACTGTACGACAACCCTTTTATTCTCCTATACCTTGAATTTACCAACTACATCCTTCAATTTCTTAGCATTAAAGCTGCTGATATCCATCTGCTCCTGTACATCATTAACCTTTTGCAGGATGTCGGTTGACTTTTCAGCTATACTCTGGGTTCCTGCTGCGCCCTCATTTACAGTCTTTGAAACATCACTAATAGCGCTTATTATACCTTCAACCGCAGCAGTTAACTCCTCAGCAGTGGCACTGAAGTCAGTAACAAGATTATCTATAAAAATTGCATCGTTACTATAATGTTCTCCTGTTTCTATCATTGCCTCGTAATCCTTAATAACATTTGTATCCATAAAATTCATAATTGATCTTGAACTGCCTACCAGCTCCTCAACTGCCGAAACCACTTTCTTTGTTACCTTTTGTATTTTATTTACTGTACTCTTTGAATCCTCGGCCAGTTTTCTAATTTCATCTGCAACAACAGCAAAACCCTTTCCTGCTTCTCCAGCTCTGGCCGCCTCAATAGCGGCATTTAAAGCCAATAAATTGGTTTGAGAAGAAATCTTCAGTATTGCCTCTGACAGAACACTAATCTGTTCGATAGCCTTTGACCTGTCAAGAGAAACCTCCAGCTCCTGCTTTACCTTATGATAAACATCATTCCCGGCTCTTTGTGAGAGTTCAGATCTTGTTTTCAGGTCAATGGCTCGTTTACTGACCTCTCTTGCCGCAACTGCACCACTCTGAGCTTTTTCAGCCATGGCTTCAATTGCATGCTCAATATCGGTGGAGGACGCATTAACCTCTTCAGTTGCTGCCGCAGTCTCTTCCATCCCGGCCGAAATTTCTTCGACAGTAACTGAAGTGTCCTCCACAGCCCCGTTTAAATGGATAAGACTGTCTGAAACAGTTGCGGCAGCCAATTCCACATTTCGGGAGCATTCATTTACTTCCAGCATAATTGATCTCAGATTTGTTATAAACTTATTAACACTCTTAGCGAGATCACCGATTTCATCCCTGGTATCTATTTTTATCTCACTGGTTAAGTCCCCGCCGCTATGGGCCAAATCCTCAAGTTCTTGTCCAAGCTGCTTTATCGGGCGTATTATGCCATTTGTAACTAATATGGTAATCAGTATTCCAAAAAGAATTGCTGCAGCCAGAATACCAGTATTCATAACACTTAGCCTTTCATACTCCTCACTGCTTTGAGTGTTTATATCATCAGCAACTTTGGCATTATAGTCTGCTAAAGCCTGTAACCCGTTGTGAAAACTATTTTCAGCATTAACGTTTTTCACGAGATATTCAAAAGCTTCACTGCCCTTCCCTTGTTTTGCAAGCTCAATAACTTCATTTATAAGATTACTATATTCACCCCAGCTTTTATCTACAGAAGCTATAGTATCTATTTCAAACTGATCAAGATTTGTAGCTTTATATTGTTCCCAGTCTCGCTCGAGTTTTTCAGATCTGCTATTGATATCTGCTATATAGTAAGCCTGTAAATCTTTATTTCCACTATACTGAATAACATATAGAACATCTGCTTCACTGGCTCTGCTCTGAGTTCTCATATCATTAAGCCATTGTACAGGCTTAAGTCTGTCTTTATATAGTGTAGTCATATTCTCATTAGCATGTTTTAAAAAAGTGAAACTGACGGTACCGATACCTGCCATAAAAATGATTAGTGTAACTGATAGGAATAAGATTTTTTGTATTACCTTCATTTTCTTAAGCATATGTATTCTCCATTCAACATAAATTTTATAAATAACTGTTAGCAATTTAGTCCAAAGTGTAACATTATGTAAACAGCTTCAAAATATTAATATTATACCACATGTTTAATCCGTAGCAAGCTATTTATGTGTCAGAACATCTTGCCATACAAAAAATAAAGTTGTATGATTTAACAAAGTCGAGGTAATTCTATTTAATGTATAAATAATTAGGAGGAGTAACCCATATGTCAAAGGATTTTTATACTGCAGTTAAAGACAGGCGCACTTATTATGGAATCAGCAAAGAATCCCCTGTTTCAGATACAAGGATTCAGGAAATTATAAACAATGCTGTTCTACACGCGCCTACTGCGTTCAACAGCCAGAGTGGCAGAGTTATGGTTTTACTTGGTGAGCAACACAATATACTGTGGGACATAACAAAAGGTGAGCTGAGAAAAATAGTGCCACCCGAAAACATAGCCTCCACTGAAAGCAAGATTGATTCTTTTAGGAATGGTTATGGAACGGTACTTTTTTTTGAGGACCAGTCTGTTGTAGAATCACTTCAGCGTCAATTTGAATCGTACAGAGATAATTTTCCTGTTTGGTCACTAGAGGCCAGTGGTATACTGCAGTATATTGTGTGGACTTCTCTTGAAATAGAAGGTTTCGGCGCGTCACTGCAGCATTACAACCCAATTATAGATTCTGAGGTCGCCAGAGAATGGAATGTTCCTGCAAATTGGAAGCTTTTAGCCGAAATGCCCTTTGGAAAGCCGATAGCAGACCCTGATGAAAAACAATTTCAACCGTTGGATTTTAGAGTAAAGTTCTTAAGTTAGAGTTAAATAAGATAGAATAAGTTAATTAATTTCTGTATTTGTATTTAAATGAAACGCGCCGATACGTATGTCTAGCAGCATACGTATCGGCGCGTTTCCTGGCATATAGTATCTATGCATATAGTAATCTATATCATTTTATCCTATGTCAATTGGGCTTTTTCTGCCTCATTCTCAGTATTATAAGAATCATTGCGAGAAAAAGTACAATCATTACAGATGTTCCTGCCAGTGCAAATAACAGAGAGGTTCTGTTCTCCATTACGCTTTCTTTCAGAGTCGGCTTCTTTTCCTTAAGTTCTTCCCTTTGAAACTGATAGGACTTTATATCGCCTTTACTGTCTATTAAAACGAAATCATTATTAAGGTTCCAGCTCAATTTTTCATTGCTTACAAGCTTTGTTACTCTACTAATTGACTTATCATCGGGTCCGGTCAAGACCAGCAACGCCCTTCCCTCAGCATAGGGCGACTTCAGAAGCTGAAGGGTTCCGATGGAGCCTGCGTAATCAGAAGTTAATATTAGTTTTTCATTGGTTACAAATTCGGTGAAGCTGCTGTTATATTTGAAATACAGCTTATCGTTGAGCTTTGTTATAAGACTGTTTTTCGCAGGAATTCCTGCAGTAATGATATTATAATTTGCTTCAGTCTCATTAAACTCACTAGCCTTAACCACCTTTAACCGTCCATAAGCATCAGCTGAACGGGAATAAAGCGATAGCATTCTACCAACTAAAGACAGCTCAGCCAGGTCAGGATCATCTGATAATACCAGCATAACATCATTCAGGCTGCCCTCCTTTTGAAATGGTGCCGGCCTGCTGTTAAAACTCAACTTTGTACTATTGTCTGCCGGGAGATATAATGTAGAATTCTTTGTAATATATGCCCATGGCATCTCCTCCTGTCGAGTAGTACAAAATAGCTCCGGTATTTCAAGATCAAAAGCAAATTTTATACTGCTGGAATATGTCCCCACAACATCAGCCGGCATAAAGAAAGTCAGTTCGTCATTATCAGCATTTTCAAATGCCAGTTTTTTACTTCCTACGGGAACATCCCCCCAATAAACAGTCAGCATGGATCGTTTGAAATCCAGGTTTTTACTGTACCTGAAGTTTACAGTAACCTTACTGGCTGAAGATAGCGTATAATCGGTAGGCACAGGTAAAAACAAAGTCTTTTCCTGCCTGAAAGGTCCGATGAAATCAAATCCGCCCCCGGTCATTTCCTGAAGTGTATACCTGTCGGCTTTCAAATCACTTTGCTTTTTTGAGTTAAGCTTCATTTCGGCGGTGCCCTTTTTTATTAATGTGATATTATCCGTCTCCTGGGCTATGCGTTCACTGTCTCCAAGAAAATACCCAGCTTCGACAAGGCAGTCAGCATCCTGAGAAGTAACAATCAGCAGGGGATTACCAGATGCATCCGTTACAAATAAAATCAAAACCTGGTCTTTTAATTGATTTTTGTGAGGCTCTATGTAATTGATAACCTCATAGGGCAAATTGCTGGTCAGTCCTACCAGAATTCTGCCGGAACTTTCTATGTTCTGGGCCTCTTCCCATGAACTGATTGTGATGTTATTGCTTTCACTGGTATTCTTGCTCAACCCAGCCATAAGCATCATCGCAGTTGCCACTTCTTCGTTCTGTTTAGAGTTGGCAACAGTAACAACGGTGTCCGCCCCAGTCTTATTGTTGGTAGACATAAATGGGTAAGGATAATAATTAATTCTGTTATTATGAGGCAGCATATTATACCCCACTTCTACTCCCGAGGTCTCAGAAAAGGTCAGCCAGTTTGCATTGCTCTCCTCGTCTATACAGCCCTTCTCATTATACAACTTGGCATAGCCGGATATGGTAAGAGTGTTTGCACTGCTCTCCTTATCATTTTTCAGCAGTTCCATAGGGATGGTAACATATATATAATTCTTCTCACTGTTTTCATAAGTAATATTACAGGAATAAAAAGGCTGCTTATTAATTGAAAATGTAAGAGTGCAGGGTATTTTCCCCATCAACTGGCTCACTCTGTATTCAAGCTGTACGCAAACGTATTTAGTATCCCAGTACCTCGGTATGTTAAAGTACAACTCGGTTGAAGAGTATATCCCTTTCAGAATTTGGGGTGAATTCCAAGTAAAATCACCGGTCAGTTCAGCCTTTGGAAGCTGTGGTTTAGCCTTTTGGGGATTGCCTGGGTTTTCAAGCATGCTGTTTACGCTGGAAAGCAGTGCCTCCTCAGAAGTAATAGTGCTTTTATCTCCGACCGCACAAACATTCTGTAGCCAGCTTAAGGACATAGTTACAGCAAGGATAATTACAAAAGCTCTGAGAAATTTACTTTTTCTTGTTATCATCAGTTATCGCCCCCGATTCATTATTAGTTTCCATAGATCGTTCAGTTTTATACCACTTAACTTCCCGTTTGAAAATTGCGTCGTTGGCGCTTTGTATTATAGCATTCAGTACAACTATCACCCAAAGCTTCGAGTAGGTAAAAAGCATCAGAAGAATCAGCAGTGCCGATCGAATATTAAATTCGTTCTTTTCAATAGCAAGAGTTATTAATACGTTCAATACAAATACCAGTATTGCCATTATCCATAATGTACTGGAAAATCCACCGAGGGTTACATGAGTAAAACCCAGTATGGAAAGTATAAATATCAAATCTGAACACACGAGGGAGGTGAGCATCAAAATATAAACCAGCCCGTAGTATAGCACGTCCAGTCTCATGGGACCTGCAGTTCTGTCAAAGACATATTTGAAATTCTCCTTGAGTACATAAATATTACCCTTAGCCCATCTTGTTCTCTGTTTGAGCCATATACGCAGCAGCTGTGGTTCCTGTTCCCAGGTTACTGCCAGAGGCATAAGCTTGATCCTATAACCCATTCTATATATTCTAAAGCTTATTTCGGTATCTTCAGACAAGGCTTTTGTGTCCCACCCGCCGATACTCTCTATTATACTTCGGCGTACAACAAAGTTGGTTCCTGGTATGGTACATAGTTTAAAGAAAAACCATCTTCCTGCCTGGTTCATACATTGATATGCCAGTGTTTCAATATTGACAAAGCGGGTTATTAGTGAAGCGTTTCTGTTTCTGGTTCTAAACTTTCCTATTACTGCCCCCAGCTTATCATCTGCCATCAGATTTTCCACCAGTAAAGTAAGTGCATTGGGCTCGGGTGTATTATCGGCATCATAAATAGCAATTACACTTCCGGTGCTGACCGAGAAACCGATATTAAGAGCATTTGACTTTCCTTTACCTCCAGAAACACTATCTGTATTAATTACAATAAGTTTTCTGTCAGGATTTTTCACTTGTATGTTCTTCAGCACTTCGGCCGAGTCATCAGAAGAATTATCATTGATAACAATAATCTCATATTTATCCTTAGGATAGTCAAGATTCAGAAGTGCCTGAACAGTTTTTCTGATTACTATGCTCTCATTGTGTGCCGGCACCATAATTGATACCATTGGATACTCCCTAAGCGGTATTCGGCCGTCTGTACGGTTCACCCTTATGTAATAAATAAATCCGCCGATAGACAAAACAACATTAATCAGCGTAAGCCCCCAAATAGCAATTAAAGCATATAGTGATAATATATCTGCCAGTGTCAATCTGCATCACCTCCATCCGAATTTCCCTCTGAAGTCCTTTTGTATAGAAATCTTCGCCGATTTTGATAACGTGCAACGAATATAAAAAAAACAAAAATTACCGAAATAAAAGTTACAATTAATAAAAGTCTCCGGTTTTCACGGGCCATACTCTCAGCCATTTTTCCTATAATGCCTCTGTTAAAGTTGAAATCCGCCTCATAATTAAAAGGCTTGAATTCCAACGATTGTATCTTCCCGTTTACAGTAAGGATTCCGTCCTTTAGACTAACAACCCGGTCATTGGTGTAGACAGTTTGTGTAGTAAGCCATAAACTCTTCAATGATATCTCTGATTGCTGGATCTGTTTAATTTTATTTTCCAGCATATCATTATCTGTATTTATATCCAGAAACAACGCAGTAGGATAGGCTTTAATCATATTACTGCTCAAACTCGAATTACTGAGAATCGCAGGGGCAATAAGATGATGTCCGTCTGAATAAACGGTATTGTAGCCATCAGCATCAGTCCAACTGTTTTTTTTCTCAGGATATAGAATTACGGTACTGAACCTTTTTAATACGTCCAGTCCTAGGCTTTCGTGTATCCAGTTATTTGGCGCCTCAATAGCAATAGGATATACACCGTAATTGTTATACGCAGTTATTGCTGTAGTAATTTTCTGATTTATATCTTCAAGTGAAGGTTTTTCAGTGTTTATCAGCGGTGCTTTCAGTATAATGCTTACTCCCTTTGACTGAGCATAGGCAAGTACCTCACAGAAGTGTTTCATAGCAGGGTACTCGGTATTTTGATAAACCGGCATAACAGTAATTGAATAAGGTACACCCTTTTTATCCATCAGCTGCACTGCCTGCATGAGCTTTTCGCCGCTGAAAAACGGGTACACATTATCAAAGATGATGTATTGGGGATAGCTGTTCGGCTGGTTCTCAAAGGGCCATTTCCATATTGAAATCTGCTCTGAAAAAGCGGCCTTTAAAATATCACTTTCATTATCAAAAACTCCCATGCAACTGAAACGTCCGTCTCTCACAAACAACGGAGAGCTTTTGCCGGTTGCTTCGATATGGCCTGCTCTGTAAGGGAACCCCTCCTGGAACATTATTGCGTTTTCAGCCTTTATCAAAGCAGTTGATGCTCCCCCACGACCAACATCATAAGATACCCTTACTGTAGTATCCTTAACCTTTAAAGAAGTATAATCCAGTTTTAACGACTTAAGTACATCATCAGTACTTCCGCCACCAACCATCATTATTTTAATATCAGCATTTTCCAATGCTTTCAAAAAGGATGAATTAATGCTATCACTTTCATGGTAAAACAGAAGGCTATCGAATTTATCCAGTATATCGCTACTATCGTTTACAGTTCTGTAGCTTGTCCCATAACCCATATAAGTCAAAATGTCTGCCATTGCAGCAACATTCTCTTTACCTTTTGGGGATAAATCCTCATCATAAATAAACAAAATATCTTTTCCTTTTATGGTTTCGTCCACAGCAGAAACAGTTTTAGCTGGAAAAAACATTGTTATCGCCATGAAAATAAGTAAAATTAATATTAAAGGAATTTTGTTAATTCTAAACTTTCCACAGTGCTTAAACATCATACTGTAATTCCTTCTCAACACTCTGCTTAAAAAAGGCAGTATCATTTCCAATCTCTTCCTTGTACTGAAGGAAAGCAATCTGAACCTCAACCTTGATGGAGGTATCTGTAATACCGTCAAATGCACCTTTTTCACCTACCATTGATCTGATTCTGTTCCGAACCAGCTCACCGCCGCTTTCATCACAAGTCAGTATAATTGCAAGACTGCCGTCATTATCTATACTGTACTGGTTGTCCTCTATCCTGATAGCATCACCTATAATCTCAGCTAGTCGCTGCTTGAGCTTATCAAAATTTTTCTTGGTTAGTATTTTTTTTAGTTCCTGACCATAGCGCAGTTTTATTATCATCAACGTTAAAGGCAGCTGATTTCTTCTGGTATATCTTATCTGCCTGTCTATGTCGTAATAAAAGCTTCTCAGATTATATAGACCTGTGAGAGGATCTATTAATACCAGTTCCTCTACCTGTTGTCTCAGCATGCTGTTTTCCAATTCCAGCCGGTTACGTCCCGAAATAAACAGCTTCATTGTACCGACTATGACAAGGGGAAGTATCAGCCAAGCAAAAGAGTAAATATTAATAGCCGTCCCTTTTTCATATAGTATAAACAGTTTATAAGCCGAATAGCAGATAATTTGAGAGCCAACCACCACTAATGCTGCAAAGTCCATTGAAAAAGTCACAAGTATTACTGCAATAACTGTTACAAATAACATCACTGAATTTTCAATCAGCAAGCCTGAACCACCTGCATATAAAACCCCCATACTACCAATCAACGACATTAAAAACAGTAGTAAGCCAACATCCTGAATTAATATTTCATAGCGTTTATTAGGCATTATAACCTCCGTATTACGAGTATTTATAATATTCTAAGCTTGTGAATCAATTCTGCTAAAATAAAATATATCAGAATATCCAGAGAAACACTAAAAAGGAAAAGATGCCTGACCATTTCAGTATCTCCACTATTTACTATAGTAATTACAGCATTCGATATTCCAATCATTAATATTGCAAGCATGGTTTCCAGAGGTATTGCTCCTCTCGAATCATAATCTCTAAAAAGTCTAGCCGACTTCTGTCTGAACAGTAGTATGACTGCTGAAAGCAGAACCACAAGAAACCCAATGGTTTTCGGTATTGAATCAGCTTTAAATCTACTCCAGAGGGACCATAAAATACTTTTTGCCATTTTTGGCATTCCGGCACTCTTTTCATAGTTTCCACTGAAATCCCTTCTAATATTAAAAGTTGCTTTGACTGATATATCGAGCATTGCAACCAATGACCCAGGATGTTTTAAATAGTAGTAAGCTATTTCTGCTGAATTGTAATTGTCATAGAAGCCTTGATTTAAGTCCTTATTATCAGGTTTTAACAGCGGATACTGATCGTTACTGTTTGTATCTGTTAGTATTGAATAGGAACTATCAATACCAAATTCCTTCAAAGTCTCCTCCGGATCAGTAGACTGAAGCAATACACCTCTGGACATAGCATGGTACTTACTTGACTCACTGAAGGAAGCAGGAGAATACCTCAATGAGAACATGACGCTTAGGAATAGAGCAAGTACTGCAGTACAACAACATATCTTCCATAACAGGTTTTTATTTAGAAAAATAAACTTTACACCTAATATTCCCAAAATCAAGCCTACTATAGCATATTTAACTTCTATCGTAGTCAGTATGATCCCAAACAAAGAATACAAAATAACATAAGCAAAATTTTGCTTTTTCTGTTGTAAAGCTAACGCTGCTCCAGAGCAAAAAAGCAATGAAATAAACACCAGCGGTTCAGTATAAAAGGAACTGAAATAGGTAATATACGATACATCTGCAAAGATAAATATGCCAGTCAGCCCAATGACAATACTTTCAGTAAATGTCATTGCCCTTTGTAATGCCTGCTTAATAACTAAAAAAACTGCCGGAATATACAGGAACCCATATAGTAAAGCTAAAAATCTCAAATCAAATGTGCTGTCACGGGTAATAAACGTATCAAGCCATTTTGCCATGAAAACCAGAATTCGTTGTCCTGTCAGATTTGCCAAGCTACTCCCTTCCGCTGCCAGGGATAGATAGTCCTTGACATAGTAATTGAAGTAAAGGTTTTCACTGGAATCCTCTCTGTGATATATCCCTGCTGGATTCATCCTGGAGGAAAAAGAGCCATCATCAGACATTCCAAGTACAGGAGGTACAAATAGCATGATTATAAGCAGCATCAGGGATATCAAACAGGCCCCTAAGGCTACAACATTTGCAGAATACTTACCTTCCCTGTTTTGGTTTAATACGGTTATATTTTTTTTAAGGAAGGAAGTTAATCTATTTATTTTTGTAACTATAAATCGTAAAATATTCCATTCTTTTTTCATTATTCTTTATCATATCCATGTTAATATTTATTTTTATCAGCAACACTATACGAAAGAAGTCCAATACACTGGTCGAAGGAATATATCCCGGTTCCGTCTGTGTTTCCAAACGCACCGTTCAGTTTATTATCAAAATCAAAAATCCTCATTGTTTCCATTCTTGCCATAGCCCTGTTTGCCAAATCACTATCTCCCACATTGTTGGCTATCATACTAACCAGTCCGTAAATGGCAGTGGATTCATATCTGTACCCGTCCACTACTGTTCCGTCAGGCCTATACATGGCGAAAATACCTTCCCCTTCAACAGCTGCCTTCAGCCAACTCAACGTCTGGGGCTTTATTTGTCCTATTTTTGAGAGGTGCAAAAGGGTAACCATCCCCTCTGCCATATTTAAATTTTCATTTTTATAGCTTTTCTTCCTGTAATCATATTCGGTATGGTACATTGGGAATTCGTCTCCTAAATAACCATCATTCACAATTAAGAGACTGTTCCGGTTGACCTCATTCCACCGGGGATCTATTTCTGCCAGCATTTCCATAGCCTCAAAGTCAGCAAAGCACAGTTTTAAGCTCTGAGACTTCTTTCGGTACTTAAAATCATAGGAGTTTATGAGTTTATTACTCTGGGTATTATACCGATACAGAGCATTTTCATAGTTTTTCAAGTTATCGGTATATCCTCCCCACAATTTATCTGCATTATAAAGTGTTCTGAAAATCCGAAGATCATCTACAGACGAATTGACTCTGGCTGGTCCCTTTTCGTTTACTACCCACGAGGCCAAAGGGTCCTTCCTCATTACTTTATTTATATAACTAATGCTTTTTTCAAATAAGCTTCTATTTGATGAATTGATGGCATATTCTAGAATAAGCCCCTGTGATTCACTCAAAACATCTGTATTTTCTAGATTTGATGCCTCTTCGGTTATATAGTTGGTCTTTATTCCTCCATCAGCATTTGTCAATTCATTTTCGATAAACTTTAAAGTTCCAGAAGCTCCTCCGGTAATACCATAATCAATCATAGACTTCAGTCCTTTAAGAGGTAACTCCTTGCCCGCATACCATGCTCTAAGGATACCTTGTTTATCAATTACAAAAGTTGTGGGAATAACCTTAAGTCCCAGCTGCTTGTATACTGTCAGATTTTCATCAAAAACATTAACAAAGGGTATTTTTTTATCTTTCAAGTACGCTAGTGCTGAAGCTCTGGTCTCCTTGTAATTATCCAGTTTATTTACAAGAAGGAACTCGACTCCCGGATACTCTGAAAGAATTTTTTCTATCTCTTCATATTTTTCCAATTCCTTGTTGCAATAAGGACACCAGCTTGCCCAGAAGCTAATTACAATTGTTTTTCCCTTTAGTTCGGATAAAGTTATTTTATCTCCGTTTTCTCTGGAAAAGGACAGGTTTGATAAATCAGTATTGAGGGTACATTTCTCTGGTAGTAGGTCCATGTTGTTTGAAAGTTGTGTATCTGCGGTTGTATTAGTTTTCTGTCCGGTTGTCTGAGAATCCGAGTATTCATTTGTCTTGCTTTTAGAAAGCAGCCATGCTGTAATAAGGCTTACTGACACGGCTAGCATAACTATTAATAATATTCGTACTATTCTTTCCATTTTATTTAAAGAACGCATATTAGCACCCATCTACGCGCAGAGCACGTATAAAAAAGTAATAAAAAGCCGCTTAGCGGGTTTTTGCTGCGTGAAATGCACGCTGACTACAAAATGTATTTTTCACGCTATCTCCATATAAGCTTTCCTGATCATTTCTTTCAAAACCAATACCCTTACGTGAAAATATATGGTATCTTTTATGTCTTCTCAGTGTTATGGTCCTTACCCTCTAAATATGCTTCGGTAACTGTTACCGTAACATGTCCCTTTCTGATAGCATCAAGCATATCAAAGCTGTTATTTGAAGTATTATTTATTTTCCGATCTTCTTTAGAAGAAATTTCGTGCTTTGTTTCCTGTTCTTTGTCTGCTAACGTATCTGTATTCTGACTTTGATTGTAAGTTAAGTGATTTTGATAATATCCGAAAATTTCTGTTAAGCCCGACACAGCAAGCAGTGCAAACACTGGAAGTATATTGTAATGATATCTCCCCTGACTTTCCAGTATCATATGCAGTAACGCAGTTCCGATAAAATACAATATCAATACATGTTTTGTTCCTACGTTCTTCCTGAACCACAGGAAAATCCCCGCTACCAGTGAGAGATATACACATATGATATAATACACATTATTCCAGATGGTAATATTATTTATTAATTCTCTTTTATGGACTGTCAGATTGCCCTGTTGTTCCAAAAACAGAAGATTCCAGTAAGCTCCATAATCATCATTCCACCAGAGCAGGGTATATTTTTCAAACATCAGATTGGCAATGCCCAAAGGATCTTTTGTTAATCTTTTTACAGCTTCATTTCTGGAGGCCTTATGAGCCTCCTGTGCCGAGCCAGTCTCCATATATCTATCGTTTAAAAATTTGGAATCTCCATCATTCCACATACCTTTTGACTCCAGATTCAGACCAACCATCAAGTTATACCCGAAGGATACTGTAGTGCCCGGAAGTTCTCTGTCTATGGTCCTTGCCGTTGCACCGCTGATTATTAACGAACATACCAGATAACTGACAAGTATTACTGCCGCCCCAATCCAGCCCCTTGATATCAAGCTTTTTATCAATCCCGCCCGGGATATGTCTGAAGCTTTTGCCCTATAGGTTATTGTGCAAATCATCAAAGCTACTAATAGAATGATTGCCACCGGTCGAACTGCACCTGCCATTGCCAAAAGTATCCCTAAAATTACAAATAAAATCAATATCCTTGAAGCTCTAACAGAAGCAGGTATTTTGAACAGGTAAGCAATAATCCAGATACAAAGGAGTGTTAAGCACATAAATACAGGCTCTGAAGCCAATTGATTTATATATAGAATCTGGGAGGGCCAAAAGGCTACAAGAAGCATGGCAAAAAATCCACCAGCCCTGCCACATATAAGGCGTCCGACTCTGTTTACAAATATTATGCTGAGTACACTTGCAGTTAAATTCAGATAAAGCCCTGCTTTTACTGAAGAGCCAAATACCATGAAAATTTTTGATAGAATATATGGATAACCTATTACATGCGGAAACTGAGATATATAATCACAGTACCCAGCACCATCCCTTAGAAGAGTGCCGTTCGCCAATAGTTCCGCAATCTTGTAGTAGGTTTGAAAGTCAGACTCAGGCTGGACCGGTAAATTGCGTATTATCCATAAACGAACTGCTACCGCTGATATAACTACAAGAGTAATTAATATGCCCTCTACAGCCGCTATCATTTTTGGATTTTTTGGTGTAAATCTGTATAATTTATAATGTGACGCCAAAATAGCCAGTGTGTTTGATACAAGCCACAAGCCTCCCATTGCTAAAAGAATTCCACCATACCACAAAAAAGGGTATTTTGTGGAAACTCCAATACTTAATATTCCGCTGAACAAACTGAATCCTAAGCATATACCGAAAATTGTTAAGTATATATATGTAAACCAGTTCCTGCGAGTTTCCATAAGCAAAATCCTCAAAAGTCCTTTAGCCTGTATTTTCTTTTAATATTTTAATTTTTAACAACTCTGGCTTCCCTAGTGAAAAAATGTCGTCTTTTAATAATTTATCATAAATATTGGGAATTGAACAGTTCAAAGTTATTTTCTTATCTAAATAATTATTTTAAACATATTTTTAACATATTGAAGCTGAATTATTACACACCAATTTTTTTGATATGGAATATGATGTATTAAATATCTGAACAAAGGAGCTGTTCTTTTGGAATATTATATAAGAACCGAACCGGATGTAAAAATTTTTGTCCACGACATTAACCCAAATGGCAGAAAGACAATTCTTTTTATTCATGGCTGGCCTTTAAACCACCGAGCCTATGAATATCAGTTCAACAAGCTCCCTGCCATGGGATTCAGATGTATTGGAATGGACACCAGAGGCTTTGGTAACTCCAGCAAGCCTTTTTCCGGTTATACATATAACCGAATTGCCGACGATATAAGGGGAGTGGTTAACGCACTGAACCTGAAGAACTTTGTGTTGGGTGGACATTCCATGGGCGGCGCTGCTGCTATCCGTTATATGTCTCGCTATAACGGCTATGGAGTAACAAAGCTTGCTCTTTTTGGCGCTGCCGCACCAAGTCTAACACAGAGGCCCGGCTTTCCATATGGCCATCCAAAAGAGAATATTACACAAATAGTCGAGAGTTCTCTCAGAGACAGGCCTCAAATGCTGAGAGATACTGCTCCCATGTTCTTTACAAAGCCCATCACCCCGCCTCAGTCAGACTGGTTTTTCCAGCTGAGTTTTGAAGCCTCTGGATCAGCGACTGCAGCATGTGCAATAACCTTCAGAGACGAGAGTCTTTTTGGTGATCTGGGAAAAATAAAGGTTCCTACTTTAATAATGCACGGGATCTATGACAAAGTTTGTTTGTATCCCCTTGCTGACACAATGCACCAGGGCATCAGAAATTCTGTCTTGATTCCTTTTGAGAACAGCGGCCACTCTCTTTTCTACGAAGAGCAGGATAAATTTAATCAGGAGCTGGTAAGGTTTATCGGATAATATGACTTTTCCGGATGTAAAAAGAAAGGAAACGGCCTAAAACTAACTGCCTAAAACTACCTTTTCCTTTCTTTTACTAGAAACATCTATTAGAAACATCCTTTTTATCCGGCTATTTTACTGCGGGAATGACATGCTCCTCAATTAGGGTTTGTGTGTCAGAGGCACCCTGTAACGATGATCGATATTCATCAGCAGTTACAACAACAACCATATCCAGTTTGGGAATTATTACAATTTTTTGCCCACCTGCTCCATCGGCACGATAAGTATAATATGACTTGCCTGTAGTTTTGCTGGTCATATTTTTTATCCAAAAGAGATAGCCATAATCCTGATTATTATCCAGTCCGACCTGCTTGGTAGAGGAAGCCTTTACCCAATCTTCGGGAATTATCTGTTGATTTTCCCATCTGCCGTTGTTCAAGTAAAGTACACCAAATTTTGCCATATCCCTAGCTGTGAGGTATAAACCTGTTCCTCCCCCGTAGGAGCTTGTCGGATCACGATCCCATCTTTGAACCTTAATGTCCATGGGATCAAATAAATATTTTTCAGCGAAGGCCTTGGTATTCATACCGGACTTTTCGGAAATAACTGCTGAAAGTATCTGAGTTAAACCGGTATTGTATTCAAACTTGCTGCCGATCTCATCTGTGAGAGGTCTTTCCAGAGAGTATTTAAGCCAATCCCGGCTCGTGAAGAAGCCATAATAGTTCTTGTCAATTGACTCAAGACCCCCGGTCATTGTCAAAACATTTTCTATGGTAATATCCTTCTTTTTAGGACTATCAATTGTATCAAAGTATTTCGGAATAAGTTCTGATACTTTCTGCTGGGTACTTTCTATTAGTTTTTCTCTTACGGCGATTCCTGTCAGCGCAGACAATACGCTTTTAGTTACCGAGAAAACAGGATTATAGCTGGTTTCCTTTGCACCATTATAATATTTCTCAAAAACCATATATCCATTTTTTATGATAAGGAGGCTATAGACGTTAGGATAGTTCTCAATTATTGTTTTATCTGTATTTACAAGCTGCTGTTCATTCAAGCCTTGACTCTCAGGAGTTGCAGTAGGCCACTTTTCAGTAGGCCATTGTACAGACTTGGTACTGACGGCAGTGTTAGCAGCTGTGCTGGCAGCACTGTTAGTAAAGCCTGAAGCTGCAACAGACGAGTTATTTCCACTTTCTTCTGTAGTTGAACAACCTGTTTGAAATACACTGAAACATGTAATGATCAGAATAATAGCAAGTTTTTTCACTTTGACCCTCCACTTGGATTATTTTTAATAATCTATTACTCTCACGTACTACTGTTTATTTTGTAAATATTTTATTTTTATCCTATATATGTATATTAACCCAGTGAAATGTCAATTACAAGCAAATCTATATATTTAATTGAATTTTAACTCTTCATACACAACCCGGTTTAGTTGAGCTTCTATTCCGGATAACTTCTCCTTAGGCAGTTTTCTTAAAAATATACTAAAATACTCCCGCCATTCATCTTCCTGCTTGCTGCAACTTTTAACAATATAAAACAGTTCTAAAGATTTATCTTTCATTTCTTCATAATATACGATTTTAATTAGAACAGCCAGTTCCCACTCTCCCAAATAGCTGAATACTTCTTTATATTCATCTCCAAAAAAACAAGCAGAAGTCAAAATATCTATAAAATCATATAGTGAAGTGATCTCTGTATTTATCAATTTTACTTTAGCTGCGGTATTTGATAAACAAGATAGTCTACGAACAAATTTATTAAATTTCAGGTCATCCATTCGTTGTCCCACCTCAAGGGATAGGATATTTTCCGTTTCGGTTTTCTCCTGCTCAGTAATGATGATACTTGCAAGACTATTAGTTTTTACGGAATTTATAACCCTTCTGACAAATACAGCCTTATACCTGAGTATATAATCAAGTATATCTTTATCAGTTATACCCAGACTGGAGCACAATTGTTCAACAGCTGTATCAATAGTTGAGCTGATGTCTTCTTCATTCATAGTGTGAAGCTTTCTAACGATTACATTAAAGTCATGCTCTGAGACATTTAAAGTATTGATTTCTCTTCCTGAAATCATTCTAAAAACCGCATTGTTAAATACCATTTCAAAGACATTAATAAGCTCAATCCTATAGTTAACTTTTAAAACAGCGCCATAGTTATTCAAAAGTTTATCTATTTCTTCGGAATTAAAAAATCTACAAAAATCCGTTTCAGTTTTAAAATTTTTCAAATAATTGAATATGTAGAGAACTCCTTGAATACTCATATCATCAAATACCAGCGGATAATCAATGTTACCGACGGTAATATGCGCATGAAAAACCATATTGTAATTCTTCAGAAATAAAGGCATTGCTTCTGTAACGAAAAGATTATACGATTCAACTAATACTTTAAGACTGTTTTTTCTTACTTTTAAATAAAGCTTTTTGGTATCCTCAAACCATTGAATAATTTGTTCAATACCCTTTTTATATATTTGTTCAATATTTCCCTGATTCAAATTTGTAACAGCCTCTTCGGGACTGTAGCAGTTCAAGGTATAAGCATCAATAGCATAAAGAACAGAACAAAATAAATCTTCTGCCGTGTCAATAGTTACAGATGTGCTATTCCCGTTTGTGTACTGTAAGATAAGCTCTTTGAGCAAATCCATTATCTTCAATTGAATGCCGGTAATTGAGTTTATGTCTAGCATTTTAACCCGGTAGGCCTCGTTTAAAAGTGATATTGTGTATTGATTTGCTTTTAGCCTTGATATATCTATTTTGCTTTTAACAATCAGTTCCTTACTCGTTTCACTTATCAATTGTCAGCATCACCTTTCTCAATGGTTTCTTTTTTTTGTTCCTGTCGTCTGAATTCTTCAGCATATTGCGTAAGAGCACCTTTCATGAATTCCATGGAACCCCAGCAAGTGTTTTCATAGAAGTCCTTTATAAGTGTGATTAGCTCATCGTCAGGGATCTTTTCCTCTGTCTCATTTTTCATATAATAAAATAACTCCTGTAATTCATTTATTGAATATATATAGTTTTCATTGTTAATAAACGAAGAGACAGATAAGTTCTTAATAATCTCTTTTGTTACATCAATGCCCAGATCAACTCTGCCATAGCTGCAAAGTACGCTATTTCTTACTTCAATAATGTTTTTGGCATCTTGCTCTGTCAAAATTAATCCATACTGCTTAGTCGTTTCATTGATAGCCAGTAAATCTCCAGCATATTTATTTATTAGCAGAGGATTTGAAGAATTTAAAACCATAGGTAAAAACAATTTACATCACTCCTTTACTTTTTCAAGAATAAACTTTTTTAATTTTTTAGTATTTTTTCAAAAACTATTGACATTAAACCCAAGGTATGATATTATTAAATTAATTATAAATATCTATTTGCAGTATATATAATAAACTTCTTACTGGAAACAGTCAAGAAGTTTATCTATTTTAAATATAAAAACCCCCGACTTTTAATGTCGAGGGTGAACAACTAGTAATTATCTCTCTTTTCTATCCAATGCTTCATCTCTTATTTCTTGACGCATTCCCTGAAGAGCATCTCTTCGCCTTTCATTTTTTTCTTCTACTTCTATTCTCTGGGTCGGATCGTCAACTTTTGCAAGCATGTCTTCTGCAGCTTCCATTTTTCTGATTGTATGATTTATATTATGCTGTATTCTTTCGACATTGTCACTTCTGTCGTCTGGCTTTGGCTTGTTCATTAGTCATCTCTCCTTTAGTAAATTAGATTTCGTGTATTTTAATTTCTACTGCTCCGGATTGTTCCATTACTGATTTAACTTCCTGTGCCTTATGTTTAGCGGCCCTTACATATACAACCATGCCTGCGTCTTCATGAAAATCATTCAAATCATTGACGCTTTCGACAAAAGCTTCCAGTTGGCCCGGATCATCCTGGTCAGTCTTAACCACAGCACTTGCACGATTATCTGCTACATCATTTCTCATGCTTTGGAATTTTTCTTCATCCATGGCGCTGATGATCATATCTCTTCTCTGAATACCACTATTTCTTAGAGTATCAACAAGACCACCAACCTGACCTGGGTCAAGGAATCTGCCTATTATATGAATACCAATCCCTCCCTTGAACTACTAAAATCATTGTATTCATAAATATTTTGTCCAAAAATAATTTGTGTAGTCACGAAAAATTACTAATTAGCTTGACAATAAAAATCAGAAATGAAATCTTCGTGTCATCTCGTTTTTAAATTTTTTATTAGCAAAAAACAGCATACCTATAAGAGTCAAAAAAGAGTATAGTGCTGAAACCGCACTTGCCCATAGTTGGTTTGCAACACCGGACAAGTACAGTAAAACCGGTAAAAAACCTAAAAAGATCATTGTAATTATGTAACCTACATACTCATTCCATAACATCTTCTTCTTTAAAACAATTACCGTTATCAAAAATGTTCCGACAATAATTAAAAATGGCATAACTATATTTACTGACCACCTGTGAAAGCCTGAAAGCAGGTCAATCATAAGCAAAAGGCCCGATACGCCCAAAATTTGTATAAGTATTTTAGACCCCGTAGACATCTTTGATAGAATTGTATTGTTAATAAGGAGCTGCAGGTAAATTATTGGGCCGGCTACATATAGAGACCAGGGATTTTCTATTCCTGAAAGCATGTTTATCAGTATGCAACAACTAATTACTGTAATTGATATGAAGGAAAATACTTTCTTAACGAAGTTAACTTGAGGAGGCATATCAACCATGCTATATACCGGATACCACCTGTTTTGTATTTCAATAGCAGTTTCTCCAATAGTTCTGCTGCAAAGAGGACATTTATTTACATTATTATCAACAATAACTCCGCATTGTTTACATTTATTCATATGTTTTTACCCCAGTTATTTGTATAAACTTTTATTTCTAAATCGCTATTCTGTGCCAAAAAACTAAAAAAACTTCTAATAATATTTGCTTCGAGTATTGTTCTTGAAAAGGTTACCGTCAGATTATCATTAACTGAACAAATACCACAGTTAATAGGGCTTTTATCGGTGGGATAAATGATAGCCTCTGTTTGATTTACATACTTGCTCATTGAGTAGGGCAATCTAATATTTCCAAGGTTAGAGAGAGTAATGGTTTTAGCATTTTCGCCAAAATTCTCAAATCCATAGCGTATGGCAATATTTTTTAAAAATACCGGAATAAATCTTGCAACTAGTATTTTTTCCAGCTTAATATTACTGGCCATGATACCTTTTAAATTATCCTTATCCAGCTTCCCCCTCAATTGCAGGGATATCTCGGACAGTATTGACTCAAAGTTAAGGCTCTCAGAAGGGCTCACCCCAACGTTAACTACAGTAAAAAAGTTTCTAAGTGTTCTGGAAGGAAAGATTTTTCGTAGGTTGACAGGTACTGTTACTCTTATGGGCTTATTGTAAATGCCATACCTCATGTTCTCAGTATAAATTGAATATATCAAAGCCGAGGTTAAATATTCTGTTATGGTTGAACTCTCCTTCTTAGCAATCGAGTTTAACTGTGATGCTGACATTACACCATGTATAACATTATTTCCAAAGGGTTCCAATGGTGTTCCTTCAATATGAAAAGCTTCGGTCTCAGTAACTCTTTTTGTAGGGATGGCTTGATAGTACTTATCAAAACTATCTTCCATTTCATACTTATTTGGCAAATCATCCGGATGCAAAAGCAAGCCATCGTTCTCAACGTCCTTATCTTCAAGACATAAGTACTGGTAAACAAGTGTTTTGAGAAACTCTACAGCTCCGGAGCCATCGGTCAAAGAATGAAAAATTTCGGCCGAAATGCGACAATTAAAATATAGAACTCTTAAAAGATAGCCGTTATTCTCATTAGCTTGTAAAGGATAACAAGGATACCTTTCTTCTTTTTGAACCAACAGCTTTTGATCATTATGAGCGAGGTAATCCCAGAAAACACCCTTTTGTAATTTAACCGACAAGGTAGGAAACCTTTTGAGAACAATATCCAGCGCATTTTGCAGCAACTCTTCATGAACAGGTTCATTTAAAATAATTGAAACTCTGAAAATGGAGGTATTTGATTCTTTAGAAACTGATCTGAAAACCTTCCCGGCATTATCAATTTTAAACCATCTTTCCATATTTTGCTCCAATGCAATTAATAATAACTTCCTTGGTAATCATTTTATTATACTGATTGGAGAGGTGTTCTGTCTGAATACTTCTTAGTAAAACAAATAACAACTTTGGATTCATAGAGAATCATCGAGACTCTTAGAGACTCTTTAAGGAGCAGACTACAGGTTTTAGGCCTGAAACTACGCTAAGTTAATATTCAGGCTACCATTGTCATATTTTGCACCAGTAATTTCTAAAGACTGAAGCTTTGTGGGAAGTACCAGGCAGCGCCTTTCATTCTTAATTGATATGGTTATTTCATCGCCTTTTTGTGAAAGCTTTAATTCCTTCTTATCAACAAAAGGCATATTTATTCGAAGGATGTAGCCGTCCTGATTTTTTTCAACCAAAAATATCTTTTCCTTGAAAAGAATATTTTCGGGGCTTTCATTTTGGTAAAGCCTGCTGCCAATTTCCTTTAAAACTTCAAGCTTTCTGAGTTCATAACTTAAAAGCTCAAGTTTGAATATGGGGATATCTTTAAAACTGTCTGAAATGTCCTGAATACTATCTTTCTGAATTTCGACCCATTTCTCAAAATATCCGCTTAAGGAGGCTTCCGAAAATATTCTGTTTATTATTACACAGTCGACATTATAGTCAAAAAGATGAAGATAGGAGAAGCTCCTCTTAGCCTCTTTAATCACAATTTTTTCAGGCGTAGTAATAATTCTGATACTTACAATATCCTTATTCTGTAAAAGCTGATGTAACTGGTCTATTTTCTGGTATAACTTTTCAATATCATCAAAGGTTTCATCTGATGGCACAGGTATCTTAACTGTTGCCTGAACTATTGGTCTTACCAGCTTTGCACCTTTTCTTTTAATAGGAAAAAGCTTTTCCATCCACCACTTAAATAAATCCGGGAACTTTAGCAGTGACATTGTTTCTCCGGTGGGAGCACAATCTACTATCACTACATCATATATGCCCTCATCATAAATATCTTTAATCCTTAATAAAGACATTAATTCATCAAATCCAGGAAAAACCAATAGCTCTTCACTTTCAATGGTCTTTTCGGCCTTCAGCACCATAAGCTTTTCAATATAGCCCTTTATGTTTCCCCAGGACTTTTCATTTTCCAATACTGAGTCAATTTCCATAGCATATAGATTATTATTTATTTCTACCGGTTCGTTTGATAGCTTAATATCGAAGGAGTCACTCAAGCTGTGGGCCATGTCGGTACTAATTATTAGTACCTTTTTTCCCTCATCAGCAATTTTGCAGGCAGTTGCTGCTGCAATACTGGTTTTACCTACACCGCCTTTTCCTGTATATAATATTATTCTCATAAAAACAATCTCCCTTTGATAGATTCATCATATTTTTTATGTTTAGTTAAAGTCCACCTGAACCCGTTTCACGGATTTTTTCTCTTCCGATTTGTAAATTGTATCTGTTGAGGATTGATTTGAGTTATCCTGTCTGAATAAATTTTCAGTTACAAGCTCAAGAGCAATATCCTTTAGTAATTTGCCGGCATCCTTTTCAAGGCAATGGACCCTATCCTTAACATTTTTGGGTAAAATCTCTTTAATTGCCTGATATCTAAGAATTTCAGACTCTATCATCTTTTTTATAAACTCTTTATTCATATTATCTCCCCCCAAGCCACTGTAAGTGGCTTTATCTGCGCATGGCGCGTACAACACAAATAGCAATGAAAATACATGTAATGGCTTTCTCTGCATGAAATCCACGATGACTTACAAAATTCTTTTTACACGCTATTCCTTCTAGCCTTCAAAATAAATACTCAAGATTCCCTCATTCAGCTTGGCTGATGCCATTTGATGTTTCCTGAGAGTATTTGGAATAGGAATATTCCTCTTGAAGTTTCCAATTTTGACGATTATATCAGAGCCTGATTCAAAAAGATCAAAAGCGCTTTTCTCTGCCAATGGTATGAATATGTCAAGTCGGTAGCCTTTGTCAGTCTTATTGAAGGTTTCGTTAACAGTAGTTTTTAATACCTTTAAAATATTATTATCGGTGAGAGAATCGGCAACTATTCTTTCCAGTCCCTCAACTCCGTTTATATCTGCCTCATACCATTTAATTTTGAATATTGGTACATTAGTAAAAACTGCTTCGATTTCCTCAAGATAGTATTTTTGAATCTCCTTCCATTGAGTAAAAAAGCTGTTATTAACATCTTCCGGGATTATTCTGTTTATATAAAGACCATCAACATTAAAATTATAGAGATTCAGATACATAAAGTTTCTTTTTGTTTCTTCAACTACCATTTTTTCCGGTATTGTAACAAGCCTGATACTGCAAATATCCCTATCCTTTAATAACGTTTGAAGATTTCCAAGCTTTATATATAGCTTCTCGATGTCGTTCATTGCTCGGTCATCCGGCATCTCAAGTTTAAATGCCGCTTTAGATATGGGTCTTAATACTTTCATTGCTACCTTGCCGATGGGGAAAAGTTTCTCCATATACCAGGAAAACAGTTCCGGAAACTTAAGTAACGACAGTGTTTCACCCGTCGGAGCACAATCGACTACTATCAGTTCGTATTTGCCCGAATCGAAAAGTTCATGAATCTTCAATAAGGAAAATAGTTCTTCGATGCCTGGAAAAACTACTATATCGTCAAAAACCTCACTGTCCTTTTGCTTTTCAAATGTTAGCATTTTCTTAAAGGTTTTTGATATTGTTCCATAGTACCTTTCCATTTCATAATTTGAATCAATCTCAAGGCCATCCAGGTTATCAATGATTTCTGTGGGTTCCTCCTTTAGCTCCTTCATAAACAGGTCGCTTAAATTGTGAGCCATATCCGTGCTTACTATAAGAGTTCTTTTTCCCGCTCTTGCTGCCATGACGGCATGAGCCGCAGCAGTACTGGTTTTACCTACACCGCCTTTTCCTGTAAAAACAATTATTCTACTCATATTA
>JAEYWA010000163.1 GCA_023431385.1 Bacillota bacterium
TAAGCAATCTCAGGGTAATAACCATTATTCCGCTCTGGGTCATGTTGCTCATAAGTTAGTTAGAACTATCTTTAAAATGCTTAAAGATAATGTTGTCTTTAATTTAGATTAAAAAAACCTTTTTAAAGTCTATGTCTCATAGGTTTATTGAGTGAACCTTTATTGATTTAAAAAGATCACAATTTAAATCTTTTTTTACTTGACAATTCATAGCTGGTCTCCTAAGCCAATATATTGGCTTTGTGCCAACATTGTGGCCACAAAATGTAATGAAATATTGCTTTTCCCTCCATGAGCCTTTCATTATTCCCCGATATATTCAAATCGTCTAAAGGTCAGACCGTCTCGTTCAATTATTTCATTCCACATGGCAGCGGGCCGTACCCATATACCCATTTCCCCATATAATGCCTGGTAAACCACCATATCCTCAAGGGTTTCACTGTGTCTGGCAATATAAAGCACTCTATATTCATTACCTTTAAAATGTCTGTATTTTCCCGGTTTAATTTGTTTCATACTGAACCCCTCCCCATCCTTAACTCTTCACTTTGATCTTTCACCTTTATTCAACTTCTTCCAGCAGCTTTATTAACGCCTTTTCAAACGCCTCGTCATTTTCCTTCGACCGCTTTTTAATGGAACTGGTTCTGCCCCCGGCTCTACGGATCTTCTGACCAAGATGCCTTTCAAACAGCAGCCTGTCAATGTTATTATCGTTATAGACAAGTCCATTCTGATTTAAAACTTTTGCCCCCTTGCCCAGACCCATGGCTGCAACCCCGTAATCCTGTGTTACCACTATATCACCACGTTTAAGAAGGTTTATGAGTTTTATATCAACGTTGTCCCTTGCTTTATCGACGATAACTACGGTACTGTACCCGTCAAAGAGCTCATGACTGGTATCTATTATCATGGTCACAGGTATGTCACGTTTTTTTGCATTTCTTACTATTATATCCTTAACCGGGCATGCATCAGCATCAACGAGAATCTGAATAAAACCACCTCCCTTACACAGCTAAATCTATATTATTTTGAAACTAGATTACTTTAACCGATTGCCTTTTTATGATATCAGCTGACAGAAGGATTTTTTCTGTGGGCTCTCCCTTATTATTAATTTTATTTAGTAATTTTGCCACTGCTCTTCTACCCATTATTTCCTTCTGAACCCTCATTGTAGTCAGCTCAGGAGTGATATTTCTTGAAGTTTCAATATCATCAAAGCCCATGATGGATACTTCATCCGGTATAGCTATCCCCATGTTTGACAATATCTTCACCATTATGATAGCCTCTGCATCATTACAGCAAAAGAATGCTGTTGGCATACTGCTGTTGCTCTTCATATTATTAATTATTGCTGCTACTTCTTCACCTGGTGCATTCTCGAGCTTACGGTTCACTATGGAATATTCCGGTTTATTAACCAGTTTATATTCTCCTAAAGCTTTCAGAAAGCCTTGATACCTGTCATAGAAGCTCACAGAGGCATATATATCCCCTAAAAATCCGATACGGGTATGGCCTGACTTTATCAGATGTTCGGTAGCTAAATAGCCGCCGCATTGATTATCAGTGAGTATGCAATCCAGAACAAGATCATCAAAATAGTTATCCACCATGACAATGGGCAGATCATATGACAATAGGGCATCTGTAGTCTTACGGGATATTCTGCCGAGGGTAATTATGCCTGAAACCATTGAGTCCTTTATACAGTTGGGAGTTTCAAAAACTTCATCGTTTTCATCATAGTAATGGATTATGGTATTAACGTTATTCTTTTTTGCTTCGTCCTCAATACCCAGTTGTATAAAACTGAAAAACCCTATGGAGTCTCTGGTACACTTGGCAATAACAAGACAGAGGTTTTTGGTTGCAGTCGGTTTAACGCTATTTTTATACTGGTACCCCATATTTTCGGCCTCGGCCGCTATTGCTTTTCTGGTGGCTTCACTTATTCCCGGCATACCGCGTAAAGCCAACGAAACTGTATTTTTAGAAATACCCAGCTTGAGCGCAATGGAATCCATCGTTACTTTTTTTGGCATAGTTCCTCCGTTGTGATGATTATGTAATGAATTATAGCATAAAAAAATTAATCTTCAAAGGAATTTGTAATATTACAAATAATATTATTTTTTACTTTACAATTTATGTTTTGTTAAGTAATATAATATTACAAGTATAATTTAGTCAAGTTATATTTCAATGGCAACAAAAGCTTTGTAATATTACAGGAGGTATTAATCAATGACAATTATAGGCAAGGAGTTAAAGAATATTCCATGGGAGGATAAACCGGCCGGCTTTACGGGTGTTGTCTGGAGACATTCGGGCAACCCGATTATAGACTGGAACCCAACACCAAGTACTGCCAGAGTTTATAATAGCTCCGTGGCTCCATGGGGTGATAGCTTTGTAGGTATATTCAGAGCAGACCACAAGGATAGTAAATCTCGTATACATTTAGGTTTTAGCAAAGACGCCCTTAAGTGGGCAATAGAAGATGAGCCCATTAGCTGGAGAGATCAAGAAGGTAAGCCCTACCAGCCCACTTATGCTTATGATCCCCGTCTTGTGGAGATTGAGGGTACATATTATATCATTTGGTGTACTGATTTTGGGGGAGCAGCGCTCGGGCTTGGTATGACAAAAGACTTCAAGGTGTTTACCCGTCTTGAAAATCCATTTATCCCCTTTAATAGAAACGGGGTCTTATTCCCTAAAAAAATTAACGGAAAGTATCTGCTGCTCAGCAGGCCAAGCGACAGCGGCCATACTCCCTTTGGAGATATATTCATAAGCGAAAGCCCGGATATGACCCATTGGGGATGTCACAGGCGAGTAATGCAAAAGGGAGGTTCAGGCTGGTGGCAAAGCGTTAAAATAGGTGCAGGTGCTGTTCCAATAGAAACTACAGAAGGCTGGCTTTTGCTTTATCACGGTGTATCAGGAACCTGTAATGGTTTTGTGTACAGCTTCGGAGCAGCCATTCTGGATATTAATAACCCCTCTAAAGTTTTGTACCGCACTAAGGATTACCTTTTAACCCCCGAAAAACCTTATGAAACAACAGGCTTTGTTCCAAATGTAGTCTTTCCCTGCGCGGCCCTTACAGATGCCGCAACCGGAAGAATAGCCATTTACTATGGGGCCGCTGACACATATTCGGCGCTGGCCTATACACAAGTTGATGAATTGATCAGCTTCATCAAGACAAATTCCGAACTACTCCCCTGGGACGCCGAAGAGTTCAAATAGAAATATATATGGAGGCTTTGATAATGAATACATTTGATATAGAAAGTCTTTCGAAGGATATTGAGTCTGAACTCAGAGATAATATTCTGAAATTCTGGATTGACAATTCGGTTGATAAAGAAAATGGAGGCTTTTACGGGTTTATTTCAAATGACCTGAAAGCAGCTCCAGAACATTATAAGGCTTCGGTTCTAAATTTCAGAATTCTTTGGACCTATTCGGCCGCCTATAGATATTTTAAGGAGAAATTATACCTTTCTATGGCTGAAAGAGCTTATGATTACATAATCCGGTATTTTATTGATGATGAATACTCAGGCGTTTACTGGACAGTCAACTTTAAGGGGGAGGCTTTGGATCCAAAAAAACAAACCTACTCCATTGCCTTTGCCATATATGGTCTATCTGAATTTTACAGAGCAACAGGCCGGAAGGAAAGCCTGGACTATGCCATCAAACTGTATAATGCTTTAGAAGAACATGCCTACGACTACATAAACAAGGGTTATATTGAGGCGTGCTCAAGGGATTGGAGTCCTATTAAGGATATGAGCTTGAGCGTAAAGGATATGAATGCGGAAAAATCTATGAATACTCATCTACATGTAATGGAGGCCTATACAAACCTTTACAGGGTCTGGAAGGATAAAGGACTGGAGAAAAAGCTGGAAGAGCTTATTAATATAACTGTTAACCACATAATAGATCCTCTTACCTTTCAATTCCAGCTATTCTTTGATATGAACTGGCGACCGCTATCCAAAAATGTTTCCTATGGACACGATATAGAAGGCAGCTGGCTTTTATATGAGGCTGCTGAAGTATTAGGTAATGACGAGCTTCTGAATCTTACACAACCAGTGGCAATAAGAATGGCTAAAAAGGTATTCGCAGACGGTATAGACAGACGGTATGGAGGACTTTTTTACGAGCTGGATAACGGTAGTCTGGAAGATTTCAAGGAATGGTGGCCTCAGGCAGAAGCAGTTGTCGGATTTACTAATGCCTATCAGCTTACAGGTGAGGCTTGCTACCTTTTAGAGGCTATTCGGTTCTGGGGCTTTATAAATGATCATATAGTCGATAAAATAAATGGTGAATGGTATTGGGGTACAAATGTGGATGGTTCAAAGCTTATAAGCGACGAAAAGGCAGGCCCCTGGAAATGTCCCTATCATAATAGCAGAATGTGTTTTGAAATGCTGGACAGGTTAAAAAGTATAGCTCCTTTATTCACCTTATAGCGGATATGGGAGTAGAAATATTTCATTACATTGTATGGCCGCTATGTTGGCTCAAAGCCACAACATAACTTAGGAGGTTAATATGGTTTTCGACGAGAGATTAAATTATTTGGTTCAAACGCATAATCATTTAATTCAAAGAAAAAATGAAAAGCTTAAGGACGGAAACGGTATCTTCGACAGGTATAAGTATCCCGTTATTACAGCTGATCACACTCCGATTTTCTGGAGGTACGATTTAAACAAAGAGACAAATCCATATCTTATGGAACGTATTGGAGTTAACTGTGCCTTTAATCCGGGTGCTATTGAACTTGACGGTAAAATTTACCTTGTAGTCCGTGTAGAGGGTAATGACAGAAAATCTTTTTTTGCCATAGCACAAAGCGACAGCGGAATTGATAATTTCAGCTTCTGGGACTATCCCGTAGTAATGCCGGAAACTGATAACCCGGATATAAATGTTTATGATATGAGACTGGTAAAGCATGAAGACGGTTGGATATATGGACTCTTTTGCACTGAAAGGAAAGATCCGGATGCGCCTTTTGGAGATACCTCAAGTGCAGTCGCTGCCTGTGGTATAGCAAGAACAAGGGATTTGAAGACCTGGGAGCGGCTGCCTGATCTGAAGACAACATCACCTCAGCAGCGCAACGTCGTACTTCATCCAGAGTTCATTAACGGTAAATATGCCTTGTACACCAGGCCCCAGGATGGTTTTATAGAAACGGGCAAGGGCGGTGGCATAGGCTTCGGTTTCACAGACAGTATGGAAAACCCACGTGTAGATGAAGAAATTCTGATGGAATGTAAGGAATATCACACAATAAAAGAAGTTAAAAACGGACAGGGCCCTGCACCCATAAAAACGTCCAAAGGCTGGCTTCATATTGCACACGGAGTACGAAATACCGCAGCCGGACTACGCTACGTTGTATATGCTTTTCTGTCTGACCTTGAACATCCCGAGCAGGTCATAAAACGCCCCGGAGGCTTTTTGATAGCTCCTGAGGGTGAAGAGAGGATTGGCGATGTTTCCAATGTTATTTTCTGCAATGGTGCCGTTGTAAGGGGTAATGGAGAAATATTCATTTATTATGCCTCTTCTGACACCAGATGCCATGTTGCAACTACAACCGTTGATAAGATGCTGGATTACGTTATGAATACTCCCGAGGACCCGTTAAGAAGCTATGCCTGCGTACAGCAAAGGATTGAACTTATTTCAAAAAACCTTGAACTGATAAGAGGTAAGAAGATTGAGCTCTAACCCATCCATAAACCAACAGTAAATTACGTTTGCTTTATTTTAACAGGTAATTTTGCTGCTGTAACCGATGAAAAATAGTAAAATCTGGAGGATTTATGATGTTAACCCATGGAGATATGCCATTGGAGGAGTTGCAAACCTATCTGGGCAGTACTCCCTGCCCTGCCGACTTTGATGTATTCTGGAACAAAGCCATGGAGGAGATGCGAGCTACAGCTCCAGAAGTCGAGCTCATCACAAACAGCTTAATAAAAGTACCTTTCGCCGAGTGCTTTGACCTCTACTTTACCGGTGTCGGCGGAGCACGAATTCACGCAAAGTATTTAAGGCCGAAGGCTTCATCACAGCCTCATCCCGCTGTCCTTAAATTTCATGGGTATGCCTGGCATGCAGGTGACTGGCATGACAAGCTTAATTATGTTGCAATGGGTTTCTGTGTTGCAGCTCTGGACTGCAGGGGCCAGGGCGGTCTGTCTGAGGACAGCGGAAGTATAAAGGGTCCTACTTTGCGTGGACACATTATCAGAGGTATAGAGGACTCTCCAGAGAAGATGCTTTTAAGGCAAATTTATCTGGATACTGTTCAGCTTGCAAATATCGTAATGGGATTCCCTGAGGTAGATGAAAACCATGTATGTGCAACAGGCGAGTCCCAGGGAGGAGCCTTGGCTTTGGTGTGTGCTGCACTTGAGCCGAGGATTGTGAAAGCTGCCCCTGTGCATCCCTATCTCAGTGATTTCAAAAGGTATTGGTATCTGGATGCACAGGATGAAATACGCGAGTATTTCAGATTTTTTGATCCGCTCCACCAACGGGAAGAAGAAATATTTACAAGGCTGGGGTATATAGATATTCAAAACCTTATGAAACAGATAAAGGCAGAGGTTCTGTTTACGACAGGGCTGTTAGATAAGGTTTGTCCGCCGTCAACACAATTTGCTGCATACAATAAAATTAAATCAGAAAAACGTATGCTGCTGTTCCATGATTATGCACATGAGTACTATCCGCAGTTGAACGACTACATATTTAAGTTTATTTGTAATGCTTAAACTTGGGAGGTTTACTCCCCTCTTCGCCGAAACACTTTGTAGATTGCGCACTTGCTTTAGTAGAAAAATAAAAGTATATAAAACCGATTTTTAATATATTGGCTCCCTTTCCTAAAAACTTCTTAATAGCTCCGATAGTGCTATCTCCGACGTTAACTGTTGCCTTAAGCGGTCTCCAATTTTTGAGTCCAGAGGCTCTCCAAGAAGTACCTTTTTATTTAGCATTTTTTCCATTATCTCCCATTGAGTTTTAGTTTCCAGTACTTTTTCCATAAGGAGTTCCGGGCTTCCCGAATAATCCAGTTCGCCCTTCTTAAGCTTTATATATTCTAAAAGAAGAGCCCTGGCACCGTGCAGCATCCAAATATCAAAACTTATTCTATCAAGGACGGGCCAGCCTTCGGATTTGTAATAATCCTCCATATTGAATTGTTCATCACATAATCCGGCAAACTGCTCAATGGCCTGTTTTCCATAATACCTTATATATAGTCCATCCTGTATCTCGGGTGCCGAAAAGTTATCTGCCATACTTTGGAAGAGGTCTGCAACATCTCTTTTGAACTCTTCTCCGTTAAGTTCTTCTTCTTTCACCTCCAAGGTGCAGCATTTCATATAAAGGTTTGTAGCTCTTTCTATATCACATTTTGGTATAACTCCTATCTGATTGTTAAACTCATACGGGACATAGTTATCCATTATTACAGTATATGGAATTTTCTCAACATAATAAAAATTCTCCTTGTCATGGTGCAGAATTATACAAAAGTGATCCTCAGACCCCGGATTATAATCTTTAGTATCATAGGCAGGATCATATCTTCTGTAAAAGCTTAATATTTCAAATATCGTATTAATAATTACCATCTGACCTCGATTCAAAAGTTCTTCAATGCACTTTACCGATTCTCGGTCACCTTCCCTGACATATGTATTCACTTTAACGTATTTTGTCCATAAGGGAGTGATATTTCTGCTCAGATTATACATACGGTAAATTCCTGTTGTCCTGTTAATCCAACAGGTAGGATTGATATCCCTTATAAACAGCGCTGCAATTTGCTTTTTGCTCAATTTAAATTGGTTCAGAAGTATATTGTAGACAGAGGTCTCAAAGCAGTTTAACTGCAATGAAAACATATCTGTGGTTCCGTCTTTTTCCTTAAAAAAACTTAAATCCTTTAAACTTGATTCTATCAATGACATGTCATCTCCCGTCCGACAAATTACATTAATTTTCATATAATCCAATTTTATACCTTATTATATATGTTTGCAATTAACTTTTTTGACAAAAAAATGCACTACAGTTTAACTGCAGTGCCTCTGCCCTGGACAAATAACATGTATCAGTTCTCTCAGGGTTTTCCGAAATCAGGTGATCCATCTTCGCTCCAATACAGCTCCTTTACAAAAGTATGTCTGTTTGGATCGTAAAGAGGGTCGCCTACTATTTCCTTATAAGTCCGAGCATGATAAACCAGAATATCCTTTACTCCATCTTCTGATACCGTAAAGCTGTTGTGTCCTGGACCGTACTGCCCTGCTTCCTCATTTGTCTTAAACACCGGCTCGGCAGCTTTACACCAGTCTGACGCATTCAGCGGGTCAGCATCTTCATCGATACTAAGCAGTCCCATACAGTAGTTTGAATCTGTAGCACTTGCAGAATAGCTTACAAATATTTTTCCATTCCGTTTTATAACTGCAGGTCCCTCATTTACAAAAAACCCCAGCTGCTCCCAGTCATATGAAGGTGTTGATATCATAACAGCCTTTGTTGCTATAGTCCATGGGTTTCTCATTTCTGCAATATATAAATTAGAGACATTTCTGCGCTTTTCTGCCCAGATAAGATACCTTTTCCCCTTGTGCTCAAAGGTCGTAGCATCGAGGGAAAAATCTGTAAAAACAGTACTGTCTTTTTCACTTTGAATTTTCCCCTTTTCTTCCCACCTGTCGTTGATGGGATCTAAACCTGTACATTCAAGTACATATGGTCTTATTTTCCATATATCTCCAATTTCTCCAGCAGCATAGTAGATGTACCATTTGCCATCGATATTATGAATTTCGGGTGCCCATATATGCTTACTCATTAAACCGCTATCAGGCTTTCTCCATGCTACAGCAGGCTCGCTGTCAGCCAGACCGTCAATAGTCTCTGACCTTCTTATTTCAATTCGGTCATATTCCGGAACTGAAGCAGTAAAGTAGTAGTAGCCATCCGAATGTTTATATATCCACGGGTCTGCCCTCTGCTCTATAATGGGCTTAGTTATCATTTTCTCAGTCATTACATCATCACCCTTGTTTTCATAATTAATTAATAAATAAATTGAAGTAATACAAACAGCAATTAATAGCCTCACGGCTTTTGATTTGAATTTACTCATTCTTTCTTGCCCCATACGCAAACACCGGAGTTATCTATCCCGGTGAAAACCAAAGTAGTCTTCCAATTTTCCCAGTCCCAGGACGGCAGCACTTTTACTGTTTGTTCTATATATTTTGAATCAGTTTTCTTCTCAGGATCATAAATTTTCATGATCATTGTGTTTTCAGCTCTAAATTCCCATTTGCTTTTTCCTGTCCCATCATCTATTTTTCCGTTGGATTTTAGGGTTATTTTGCGCGATGACAGCTGTTGGTTGTTATCCTTATTCATAATTATGGTTTCCCATTGTCCAACAATCTGCTTTTTATACAGTTTCTGTTCCTGTTCGCCAGTATACCTCTCGGGTGAAACCACAGGCCAGCCGTCATCTGACCAAAGTATTCTTCTTACATGAAGATAAGGCCAATTGGTGTCCTTGTCTCCTCTGGCATGATGTACTATAAAGTAGTCCTCTCCGTCCTTCAGCACAGAATTGTGTCCCGGCATAACCCAACCATCCTTGCTGCCAAACTTGTATCCTCCAATTATCTTTGTTCCGACATCGTTAGGCGGAAGCTCTGTATTGGTCATCTCGTTTCCGTTAAAGTCAACATAGGGGCCGGTTATTTTATCTGATCTTCCAACCCTCACATTATAATCCTTTGATAAAGAGTCGTAAGATATAAAAAGATAATATTTGTTGTATTCAGTATTATAGATAATATATGGCCCTTCGATGGCAGAGGCTACACTATTGCTTCTGGTTGCTATCAGCGAGGGCTGACTCCCCTCTTTCAGCTTTCCGGTGCTTTTATCAAGTTCAACTATGAAAATCCCGCCAAAAAATGATCCAAAAGACATAAATAAGTTTCCTTCGGTATCCAAGACCGGGTTGGGGTCTATGGCATTCCATAATGAACTGCTTGTGGATTTTATAACCTCTCCTTTATGCTCCCAGGGGCCTTCCATGGACTTTGACGTTGCAAGTCCGATATAGGATTGATTTGTTCCAAACCTTGAAGCAGCATAGTATAAGTAAAAGGTATCTCCTATTTTAATAACATCGGGAGCCCAGAGTATTCTTGCCCTGGTCCATTTCCGTGCTTCATCAGGAACCTTTTCAAAGACTTTACCTACCCATTCCCAATTTACAAGATCCTTGGATTTTCTTATGGGTATACCCCCCTTGGGAGAGCCACCCACTTTTACATCGGTAGTAATGTTGTAATACCAATCTCCATCTTTGATTATAGATGGGTCATGAGAATTCAACGTGCCCCACTTGGTCTCATAACTTGTAATAGAATGATCATAGAGTATTTCCTTCGGTGGTTCCTCGGGATAAACCAAAGCAGAGTTATTACCTTCCTCGCATGCTGTCAAATTCAACATAAACAGCCCAACAAATAAAACCGCTATAATTTTTTTAATACCCGGCACCCCCCAGCATATGAATGCAAATATATAATCTTTGAAATTCATTTAAACATTTTTTTGCTAAATTGAATTATTTATTAATACCACTCACTTGCTCACCTGAGGGTTAATGCAGTACGTAGCAATAATTGTCACTAATCTTGTGACATGAGGGTACACCAGTTAAAAAACAGCCATCACCTCTTAAACCTACTATTACTTCAGTGATAGTTATGAACAATTATCCTTTTACTGCACCTGCAGTCATACCGTCAATAAAGTATTTTTGGAAGGCAACGAATAGTATGAAAATAGGAAGTATTGAGAAGAAAGAACCCACAATCAACAGGTCATAATTGTTACCATACGGAGTAAGTAAGGTTTTCAAGCCTATTGGAAGAGTGAATTTATTCTGGTCACCAAGCACCATAAAAGGCCACAGGAGGTTATTCCAGCTGTTCATACCATTTAATATGGCCATAGCTGCGAAGGAAGGCTTCATTATAGGAAGGATCAGTCTGAAGAATATCTTATATTCATTTGCACCATCTACTCTGCCTGACTGTATAAGCTCTTTAGGTATGCTTCTCAGGTACTGTCTGAAGAAGAATATTGTACCTGCATTGGCTATACCCGGTACTATTATTGCACTATAGCTGTTCATCATACCCAGGTCGTTAATAAGCGAGTACAATGGAAGCAGTAATATTTCAAATGGTACCATCATTATCAATAGCACGCAGATAAATAAAATATTTTTACCTTTAAAGTCATATGCTGCAAAGCCATAAGAGACAAATGCACTTATAAATAACGTCAGTGAAACCTGAACTATGGTAAGGAGCATACTGTTTTTAAACCATATAAAATAATCGTGCTCCCCGGTAAATAGAAAACGGAAATTATCAAAGCTCATTACACCTAAGTCAAATTTCAAGTTCAAGCCGTATCTTATCAAATCTTCACCCGGCTTAAAGGAAGAAATGGCTACTGCATAAAAAGGAAGGATTATAACTACAAACAAGATTGTAAAGAATATAAGCAATAAAACTTTAACAACCATGTTCTTTTTAGTTTCGCTTAAACTATTTTGGTTCATAATTAATCCTCCTCCTTCTTGAATTGTCCTGAAAACTTAAGCTGAGTAAGATTTATAGCCATAGCAACCACCAGAAGCACTATACCAACCGTTGCTGCATAGCCCAGCTTATTTTTTTCTATACCTTGTCTATATAAATATCCAACAATTGTCAAACCAATATTTTTCGGTGAGTTATTACCATTAAACATCATCAAACTCTCAGTAAACATAGCCAAACCTGCATATATACTAATTGTTAATACATATACGGTGGTTGGCTTAAGCAATGGCATTGTAATTGTTTTAAACTTCTGCCAGGTTGTAGCACCGTCAATAGATGCAGCTTCATAATATTCATTGTCAATACTTTTTAATCCCGATAAGAAATACAACATATTTACACCTGTCCATCTCCAACAGGCAAGGGTTAATAAAGCTGTCATACTTAAGGTCTGATCCTTCAAATATTTAAAGGGACCAATACCTACTAACCCTAATATACTGTTCATTAAAGAACCTTCCATCTCACCGAAAATTAATCGGAAAATGGTTCCTGCAACGGCTACAGAAGTAAGTGCAGGGAGAAAAAACGAGGACTTGAAAAATTCTCGTCCAATCATAAGTTTACTGTTAATCAAGCATGCAAACATCATTGGAAAAGGTATAAGCAGTACTAGTGTTCCAACCATATATACTATACTGTTGGTTATGGACTTAATAAAAACCTTGTCGGTAAGCAATTTAGAATAATTTGCTGCCCCAATCCACTTAGGTTCCTGACCAAGCATTCTTTCCTGGAAACTCATGAGAAAGGAATTGGCTAGCGGGAACAGCCAAAATACCAAGAATATGATTACAAATGGCAATATGAAAATGTATGGTGCAACTTTCTGAGAATAGACAAATTTCTTTATCATATTCAACATCCCCCTTTCATGATAAAGTAACTGCCATATACCGTATACATTAAATCGAATATATGGCAGTCCTTAATCATATGTTCTGACCTTTACGCAATATACTTATAGTACTGCTTAAAATATTTATACTTTAATTTCATTATTCCATTTATATTATTTCAATTCTTGAACTATAGATTCCTGTGCCTCATCTAAAGCTTCCTTAACATCCTGTCCATCCTCGAAGATAGCATTTAACGTAACTGTGCAAAGGATATTATTAATGGTTGGTGAAGCTTTTACTGATTTAATAGCCTTGATTTCATTCTTTATTTCATTTAATGTATCAAAAGCATTAGTCTTGAAGTACTTAACATATTCATTTTCAGGATTGTGAGTTACTGCTTTGTCAGTCCAAACATCCATGTTGAGAGGGTCAAAACCCAAAGTATTCCATATTTCTGTAGTTGCTTCCTTCGAGAGCTTAGCGAAAGCTACAAACTCTTTTGCCAGCTGTACGTTTTTGGCGGTCTTTGTTACAACTGTTCCTGTACCACCCAAACCAACTGAACGTGGGTCACCTTCTTTGAATACGGGCAATGGAGCAATTGCATATTTACCGTTAAGATCCTTCATTTCGTTTACAAATCTTGACATGTACCATTCAGGCATTAACGCACTTGCATAGTTACCCTTGTTGTACTCACCCTTGGCTTCTTCTGTATCGGGCTGACCGCCTGGAATAGTGTGTATAACATTATTCTTCTGTAAGTCTACCAGCATTTCCATAGCTTTAACCATTTCAGGAGAATTAACCTTGGGCTGACCATTTTCATCAGTAAAATCCACGCCCTGCTGAGCTAACAGTAATGAAGCCTGCCAGGTTGCTGAGGTATCAGCAGTACCGAGATATTTTCCAGTCTTTTCATATACCTGAATACCAGCTTTTTTATAATCATCCCAAGTTTTAATGGTCTTGTAATCAACCCCTGCTTTTTCAAGTATTTCTGTGTTATAGTAAGCAAGTGTAGCACCTACGTGGTAGTCAAAACCATAAACCTGATCATTTTTGCTGTAAATTGAAAGACGTGAAGGAACTATTGTGCTCTTGAAAGGTTCAAGTACATCATTTAAAGATTCCAATGGAACATTGTCACCTTCAAGGAAGTTAGGGAATCTTCCAAGTTCGATATCAGCGATATCAGGAGCTCCCTGTCCGGTTTGTACAGCTATTAGAAGCTTGTTATGCATATCATCATAAGGCATAACAGTAACATTTAACTTGACCTGTTTCTCAGGATTTTTCTCATTCCATAAGTTCAACATTTTATCAAGGTGTTTTCCGTGTAAATCAACAAATGTCCAAAAGCTTAGTTCAGTTGCATTTTCACCTGCATTAGCACCTAACTGTGTTTGCTGTGTTGAAGTAGCGGCAGAAGTGGATTCCCCTGTACTTGATGAACTGCCGCAGCCTGTTAATACAAAAGCAGTAAGCATTACTACCACAAGCATTAAACTGATAATTCTTTTCATAAAAATATCCTCCTCCAAATAATTTTTATATTTAAATTTGAACTTTTGCTAATTAAAGTCTGATTTTGTATGTAACAACTTCAACTATCAAGTTCAAAATTAAACCTATTTTGCCCGTCTCCTTAAAAAACCTTCACGATTGTCAAACACACTTTGTTTCATATTTTTTTAAAACAATAACCAGAATAATACACATTTCTAAATCAATCCAGTAATAATTCAATTCCAGATAACTATAACGGTACTATATGACAAGTTGCACAAATTTCATGTAGTATTCCATGTGTTTATTATCTCTTTTTTACGAATAGCTGTCAATATAAAAATTTATTATTTTATTAAACATTTTAGGTTTATCTAAAACATTTGCTCTATTATAGAATTTTCAGTTATGTTACACGCTTCATTTTACACTTTTACATTATACTAATATTAATTCAGCCTTTAATTGATGCTTTCCTAAAACAATTGCTTTCTATTTTAAGCAATTTGTTATACAATATAATAAAAGGTTTTTTTGATTAATTATTGTTGTGTTTTAAGCTATTTACAGCTTAATTCAACTTATAATCTATCTAAATCATTTTAATCTTGCTTAAAACTATTTTAAATTATGCTTTTTTACTGGTGTAATAATGATATTTAAGAAATTTGATACAAAAAATAATTAAAAATTTTATAACTATTGAACTGTATTCCCTTTTATTTGTTTGTGTTAGAATGATATTACAAAATATTTTGAGACTATTTTATTATTTTCTAAAATATTATAAGGAGATAAAAATGATACACATTACTAAATTAAAAGAAAGCCTTCCTATATTTAAAGCATTAAGCTCTGATATAAGAATCGAGATTATTGATCTCTTGGCTGAACACAAGCAGCTTAATATGAATGATATAGCTGAAAAGCTTAATCTTACTAATGGTGCGGTAACAATGCATATTAAAAAGCTACAGGAATGTGGTCTGATTAAAATCTCCATATTAACAGCAAAACACGGTATACAAAAAATATGTGCTCTACATGAGGACAAATTTGTTATAGATATAGCCAAACAGGAAGTAGCCAACTCCTATGAACTTGAGATAGGTGTGGGGCATTATTCCTCCTACGAAGTGTCACCCACATGCGGGCTGGCTACAAAGGACAAGCTTATTGGAGAAGTTGATAATCCGAGTTATTTTGCTGACCCTGAAAGAATTTACAGTGACATTCTTTGGTTTGCAAAAGGATATGTAGAGTACAGAATACCGAATTATCTTAAATTTGGACAGGACTTTAACGAGCTCCAGATATCTATGGAAATAAGTTCTGAAGCTCCCGGAAATTGCAGTAACTGGCCATCAGATGTCAATTTTTCCATAAATAACGTTCATCTTGGCAGTTGGACTAGTCCGGGCGACTATGCAGATACTAAAGGAATACTGACTCCCTCCTGGTGGTTTTCAGTTTGGAATCAATACGGATTACTAAAGCTCCTTACAGTTAATAAATTCGGAACATTTATAGATGGCCTTCAAATTTCTCCAATTACCCTGGAAGATTTGAATCTAAACCATAAAAGCGATTTGTTTTTCAAGATGTCTGTACCTGAAGAAGCCGAACATGTCGGCGGTCTAACAATTTTTGGAAAAAACTTTGGTAATTATAATCAAGGAATAAATGTGAGAGTTATTTACGAGCAGGTTCCGGTTCATGGATAAATATATTCAACTTCCGGTTTTACTGTTCTGATAATATCATGTGCATATAGTACGGGCAGCTTGCTTTTCATGTGCTGTTCGTATTCTATTTTTATTACAGCAGTAATGTATATCCACTCACCGTTTTTATACTCCCGCGCTCTTTTGCTTTTGCACAGAAAGCCAACAGGAGCAAGGTCGGCAGCACAGCAACTCATGGCCATTCTGGCAAGAACAAATTCATTCATATTGAAGTCCTCCCTCTTGAATACGCGGCCTTTGACCTTTATAGTTTTCCCCCTGTAAGCTTCGGGATCATTGCTAACCTTCAAATACCATTTAAGGTATTCATCGTCACTAATTACTGATATGTGATTCTCAGCACTATGCTTTTCGGGGTTTGTTCTATTCAAACTTTTATAGGCATTGAGGCTGCTCTGTTTTACAGAAGTCCTTTGAGGGTTATTTAGCTGGCCGATTTCTCTTAAATTTCCTCCCGAAGTTGCGGGAATAATAGTACCTGATATTAATGGAATCAGAAAAATTAAGCAAGAAAAATAGTTTGCTTTTCGTTTGGGTCTAAAAAGTGCCGGTAGCATGGAAAGGGCAATAACTAATAATGCTGCGGCTGAAAACCACAGATATTTGTTTGTTCTCGGATGAATATAGTGCTTCATGACATCCATCAATAGAGCCGTAATGAGGATACTAATCATAATCAGTAAAATTACTATCTGCAAAAGGCATTCAAAGTTTATCTTCTTCATAGCTTCCACCTTCATTTATACTACTTAAACCAGCAGTGCCCCAAACGAGAAAATAAATATCCCCACTGTCAATATGACGAAAACCAGTTCAGCGAGGAACTTTATTTTATAGGAGCCAGATAGCAGCAGAATATTTTTTATATCCAGCATTGGACCCATTACCATATAATAAATAACCGAATACAGAGGAAAGCTGTAGGAGAAGCTTTTAGCCATAAAGGCATTGGAGGTTGAACATACTGACATCAACATTGATGTTAGCGTCATCGCCAGCAAAACAAGCATAGGCTTGACACTAATGCCCGAAAGAGAGTTCCTTTCTGCCATGATTTGGAAAAGTGAGGTTATGAAAGCTCCAAGTATTACATACTTAGACAACTTAAAAAATTCTTTGCCCGAGTGGAGTACCAGTGTCCTTAGTTTTGACTTAAAGCCGTAATCCAGCATTCTACTCGCATAATCAACCGAACAAATAGAATTATCGTATATTTTTTCTCTTATAGCGTTTTGGGCGGTTACTCCTGCCAACTTAACAAATAGACCGGTTAATAAAGCAATTGATATACCAAAGGTAATCCGGAGGAAGACAATTTTGAGGTCCTCCGGAAATGCATAGAAGGTTGATAATATTACGACTGGGTTTACTACTGGAGCTGCAAGTAAAAAGGCTGTTACTAAGCAAACCGGTACCCCCTTCCGTGCCATTCTGGCAGTAATGGGGGCCATGGCACAATCACACACGGGAAAGCATACACCCAGCAATATTGCTATAACAAAACCTATTCCTCTATACCTTGTGAAAAGACCAATAATTCTTTCATCACTGATGTAAACCTGTAAAAAGGATGAAACAAATACCCCAATAAGTATAAAAGGCAGTGCTTGAATTAATATACTGATGAATATAGTGTTCAGGCTTTGAATTGTTGTTAATAGTTCCCCATTAATCTTAGCCTGGGAAGAAGTATATATATAAATTAATGCTATTAGTGCAATAATCAACCATAAAAACATTTTAGTGATATTCCCAATGCCCGCGGGCCTGCTTTCCAATATCTCAAGAATCTCTTCTTCCTCACGGTTATTTTTTAGTTCTCTGATATCTGCATATCTGTTTATATACTTCAGGGTCCTTTTTATGCCTTTTATATGGGTTTTAACCGGGTTGTTGCCGTTAATCAGCAAAATCACATCACTATTTGAAAACTGCTCAGTCATTATATTACCCATATTACTCATGTAAAGCTGAAAGGTGTCCGTGTCAGCCAAGGTGATTATTCTTTTAACCCCCCAGCGTTCCGGAAGTCTAAGTCTTAAAAATCTGCCTATTTCCCAGGTCCCGTTGTATTCAATAATGATCCTGTCAGGTGAGTGCTGTTTTAATATATCGCGAAACAAGGTGGTCCTCAGTTCTTCCTCGTCGCTTATGGTAACGAGAGTCGTATTACTTCTTTTGAGGATTCTTCTGTCGTACTGGACAATACCCTGTTCACAGCATATAAGCACTGTTTTTTTTCCATCTTTAAAATCTTCTGTTTGTAATACTCTATTAACAAAAGTGGTTTTGCCGGACTCAAAAAACCCACCGATTAAATAAATTTTATAATCCATAAACTCTCCTGCATCAAAGGTTAAAAAGCTTTGACAGCTCAGCTTTATTCAATCTCTCGCCAATAACGCATATTCTTCCGGTATAGTCTGGAGTTATTGGACTGATCTGAAATTCTCCGGGTACATAATCAAACTGTAGCCAGCTCTCCTGTCTTGCCGGAACAATCCCTTTTGCTCTTAAAACATTTCCATACTTTTTATTTTCAACCAACCTAAGTATGTTTTGAAGATCTGTCTTTGAGAAATTTCTGGGAGTCTCTGCCCCCCAACTTTCAAAAACCACTGACTTTTGGAGGCTTGTAACACAATTACAACTAGGGCCATGGTTATGATGGTTTATGGACTGCCTACTGCTTAAATCTGCATTATAGTATTGGATTTTTAGTTTTAACCTATTTTCAACAGGTTTGTCTGCTTCGTTCTCAGCAGCAGAAACCAGCAGTTTCCCGGTTAGAGTTTCCCATGGAGTAGTTACAATATTGGCTTTGGAGTTCTGGCTTTGAATATCCCTTACTAATTCTGAAAGCTTATGCTCATCGATAAATTGTGTACGGCTCAAGACGATGGTTTTAGCGTATCTTATCTGATCTCTGAAGAATTCTCCAAAATTGTTAAGGTACAGCCTGTACTTTACAGAATCCACTACCGCTATACACATATTAATGCTTGCATCAGTCTGCTCTGAAACCTTCTTGCAGGCTTCCAGAACCCCGGAAAGCCTACCTACTCCCGAAGGCTCGATAATAACTCTTTGTGGAGAAAACTTTTTTAAAGCTTCTTTTAAGGCTGTGGCAAAGTCACCAACCAGGGAGCAGCAGATGCATCCTGAGTTCATCTCCTTAATTTCAATACCGGAATCCCTTAAAATACCACTGTCAATGCTTATTTCACCAAATTCATTTTCTATTAGAACAACCTTTTCGGTGTTTAGTCCTTCTTTTAATAGCTTCTTAATAAGGGTAGTTTTACCGGCTCCCAAAAATCCAGAAATAATGTCAATCTTTATAGCCATATCTCTTTCTCCCATTACGTCCACCTTTAAATAATAATATTCTTTCAGACCGAAATAAATGCAGATAAAATGCAGATAAAATGCTGCAAATCCTATTTGACATATAAAAAGTGAAGATATATATTAAATATGAAGCAAGGCTTACAGGAATATAGTAACCGTTGAAGGAGTTTGTCTCTATGAATGAGAACATATTAAAATCTACATACCTTAAAACAACAAAAAGCCGCCTGGCTATACTCAAGATTTTAGATAAATCTTCAGAGCCTATGACAGCTGAGGATATTTATTCACTGGTTGTAACAGAGGTAAATATGAGCCTTTCAACTACATACCGCACGCTTGGAACCCTTGCAGAAAAGGGAATATTGTTGAAAAACTTAAGTCAGGATGGCAAAACCTACTATCAGATAAATAATCATCAGCACAAGCACCAGCTTGTCTGCACCTTGTGCAGCGAAACTGTACCAATAGAGGACTGTCCATTAACAACGCTGGAAGAGAATTTAACCCAAAAAACTGGATTTGTTATAACAGGACACAGCCTTGAATTTCTGGGCATATGTCCCAAATGTACCGACAATATGAAGGAATAGTATTTTTTTATTTAAACCTTCTTCGCCTGCCACTCCTCTCGAAGTATTCCATAGCACTTTTCATCATCCCACCTGCCGCGCTTGTATCTGACCTTTCTAAGTTCGCCTTCCTTTCTCATGCCCAACTTTTTCATAACATTCTCAGACTTAAGATTATTGGCATTGCACCGGGCGCAAACCTTGTGAAGGTTTAAGTTTTTAAAACCAAAATCCATCATAGCACCGGCCAGTTCAGTTGCATAGCCCCTGCCCCAAAACTCAGGCATGAGAAAATAACCTATTTCTCCGCACCCTCCGTCATCATTCAAGCTATGAAGCTGAATATCTGCAAAGCCTATAAAGCTTCCGTTCTCTCTTTCAACAGCAGCAAAGGCATATGAATTGTTTTTATTAGGCCTATTATTAACACTGATAAATTCTTCGAAAAAAGGTTTCATTTCTTCTATGTTATTTATTTCATCTATCCAGGCATATCTCATAATTTCTCTGTTGGAAAAAATAGAATAAAATAGTTCAAAATCATCCCGCTGAAAAAGCCTGTAGGAAACACGTTTTGAAGTTAAATTCACGCTACCTCCCATCTACACGCATGGCGCGTACACAAATAGTAATGAAAGACATGCAGTTAAAATATATATTCTTGCCTGCCAATCTATTACCAGATATTACAGTTAATTATATATTATTGACCCTAAAAATAGAATAAATATATCATTGACCCTAAAAATAAATTAAATATATTCTTTTACTGTTAATTCAACTCTGGTCATGACAAAATAAGCCGGCGAGTTATGATTACCCTTAAGTAACCAAGTTATTTAGCTACATAAGGAAATGCGTATAAAACTCTAGCTTCTACAGGTGCTTGTGAACTTAAAATATCATTTGTTCTATTTATTGCTACGCAATATGCACATATATCATGTGATAATCCATCTATTTGCACTTCATATTCAGCAGGTGCTGAAGTAATAGTTAAGAAAACAGCACTGGTAGCAGGTACTGTAAAACTTTGCGCATAACTGCTGGTTTTCGGGCTGGACGAAAGACTATTCATAGTAATTCTAATACCATCCGAGGGTTTACTATTGTTATTTAGTATGCATATCTGGATGGTGTCTGACTCATTATCAAGAGCAACAGGCACTTTTGCAGTTGTTGTAGCTGTTGTTGCAGTCACATCAGCTGTTATCTCGGCTAAAGAGGATGTTGTGCTTGATATTGCTGCCGCTGTCCCTGCTGTTCCAGAAACTGTTTGAGCTGTACTGGCTATAGTTCCAGATACAGCGGCGGCTGTATCTGCTTCTCCCGCAACCATGTCAACCAAACTTGCTTGTGTACTCGATATTGCTGCTGCCGCTCCGGCTTCTTCAGTAAGTATGTCTGCTGCCGCTCCTACTGTTGCCGCCCCTGCTGCAAGTCCCGCAGTTTCTGCTGCTATGTCTCCCGCCCCTCCTACTGTTGCCGCCCCTGCTGCTGCAAGTCCCGCTGCTTCTGCTGCAATATCTCCCGCCCCTCCTACTGTCGATGCCCCTGCTGCTGCAAATCCCGCAGCTTCTGCTGCTAAGTCTCCCACCACTCCAAATGTTGCCGCACCTGCAGCTGCAAGTCCCGAGGTTTCTGCTGCTATGTCTCCCGCCACTCCTACTGTTGATGCCCCTGCTGCTGCAAGGCCTGTAGTTTCGGCTGTAACATCTGCTGCTGCACCCACGGTGGCCGCTCCTGCAGCTGCTGCTCCTGCGGTTCCAGCTACTGAGTTTGTCAACCCACTCACTGTATGAGCTGCTGCTCCAGCTGTTCCGGCGGTTCCTGAGGCTACGTTTGCTAAGCCTTGAGCTGTGAAAGCTGCTGATCCGGCTGTTCCAGCAGCCCCTGCGGCTATTTTTGCAAGTCCCGATGTTATGTCGGACATTGTTCCTGCTGCATCAACAGCCTTTTCAACTGCACCCAGTGCTGTTTCACCCAGACCCACAATTGCCCTCTCCAGCAAATCGGTAATAGAATTAATATTCTTTATATCATCATTCAGTTCGGATTTTCTTATTTTTTGTTCAATAGCCTGAAGACCATATTCTTTGTTAATCAAAAGACATATAATTCTTAAAAGCAATTCCTTTTCACTGTCACAAACAAAATTACAGTCATAATCATTATATTTGCAGCATATTTCAGCACAGCTGTGTTTACTCTTATTGCTTTTTTTATTTCTTATGATTTCTTCTCTATAGCTGAAACTGTCATCCTCTGTAAAATCATCCGGAGATTTGGTCGCTTTACCACTTACATTTTTATCCGGAACCCGGTAATTTACTTCCTCCGGTTGGTATTTTATGGTTTCAGCTTCTTTTCTGTTAGAACCCCCGGGATACCTCTTCCTAGACATACCGCTCCCCTAGCCACATAAGTTTATAGTTCAAATTATGCGGTACGCAATAATTTGGCTACATAAATATGGCTGTAAATAACAATACAGAAATATAAGACACCCAAATAAGATAAAGTATATAAATTCCTAGACGCTAAGAATGTCTTGAATTATTTCTTCTATGGCATATATATATTCAAACTAAAAACCCATATCTACTTCGGTTCAAATGCTGTGGAGTAAATATGGGTTATCTATAAGGGGTTATCCTTAAAGAATTTTATAATTACTTTTTCTTATATAGCTCTTTGACCCTTGTCTCTAAATCTTCGACGATTTTTTCTACAGGGTCTTTAGAAATAGTCAACATCGCAAGTGCATCAACAAAAAATAAAAATGAAAAAAGTATATTACTTATAACAAAAAAGTGCGAACCCAATGCTGGGAACGCACTTTCCATCTCTAAATACATTTTACGCGAATAAATCAGTTATTATATTAATCGAGATATGCCCTTATGCTTTTACCGAACCATCAGTGACCCCTGCTATAATATATTTTTGAGCAAAAAGATAAATTATCAGTGTAGGAAGCATTACGGCAATAATGCCTGCACCCATAACATTCCATTGTGATACTCTGTCATTTGTAAATGTCATTAAGCCAGTAGTTATGGTTGACAACTTCATTGATGGCATATAAGTAAATGGAATGAAGAAGTCATTATATATGCTTACAATTTTCAATATGGACACCGTAGCAATAGCAGGTTTCATCAATGGTAGGATGATTGACCAGTAAATTCTGAAATATGATGCTCCGTCTACTCGGGCACTCTGATCAAGCTCTATTGAAATCTTGCTGATAAACTGAATAAACATGTATATATCAAGTACACCTGTTGATGAAAAAAGAATAATACCAGCATATATCGTGTTATAGACATGTAATGCCTTTATAATACTGAACGTAGCAACAGCTGTTGTTGTGGTTGGAATTATTGCAGCAAAAATGTATGCGACCAGAATAAGTTTTTTAAATCTGAAGTTAAATCTTGATACCACATATGCTACCGTTGTTCCCATGAAGATACTGGCAATTAATGAAGTAGAAATTAAGATGGCCAAATTTTTAAATCCGGTGAGCATTCTACCCTTTTGAAAGTAAATTAAAAAGTTATCAAAATTAAGAAAACTTTTAGGTAGGTCCCAAAGTTTCGAATACATATATTCCTCATTTGTTTTAAAGGAAGTAATCAATACTATTAACAGTGGCACTAAAACAAGCAAGACAAATGTGAAAAGAAGAAAATAATTGAAGATTCTCAATGCGGGGTTCCTTACTACAAGACCAGCAGAAAACTGTACTTTTTTCATTCTGATTCACCCCCTATACGCACAAATAAATTCTGAAGTAGCATGACAAAAATAATTATTGCAAGAAGGAATATCCCAAGAGCGGAAGCCTTTCCAAAATTGTGGAAGTCGAAGGCTATGTAATAAGCATTTAAAGCAAATGTCTTTGTCACGTCTCCAGGTCCTCCCTTTGTAATAATAAATGGCTGACCAAAAGCCTGGAGTGCTCCGTTTAAACTTAAGAATAGATTTATTCCCACCACCATTTTAATACTGGGTAAAGTTATAAAGCGGATATTTTGGAGAAAGTTACTTCCATCTATACTTGCAGATTCATATAGTTCCTTTGGTATTGATTGTAAGGCTCCCAGGAATATTACCATGCATAAGCCTGTAAATTGCCATAATCCAATAAATGAAAGAGACAGATTGCTCCACCAGGTGTCATTAAGCCAATGAACTGCATATCTATCAAGTCCTATGGCTCTTAATATAATATTGACGGGTCCTTCATCAAAGTTATACATATAGTTAAACATATAGGCAACCGCAACAACATTTAAAATGTATGGCATGAAGACAAACGAACGAAAAAACTTCTTTCCCTTGATATTTGAATCGAGTATTATTGCAAAATATAACCCAAGTACTATTTGCAGTATTGTCATTATTATATAAGCCAAATTGTTTACAAGTGTTAAAACTGCAGAGTTGTCGCGAAATATATCTATATAATTGTCAAATCCAATATAGTCATATGTACGCTTTAATCCATCCCAATTTGTAAAGCTTAATTCAAAAAGCTTTAAGGCAGGGATATAAGTAAATAGCAAAAGAATTGTCAGTGGTATAAATAAAAACAAGCAAATTACAATCTTTTTCTGTATATTATCATTTAATAAATTCATAATGAAACCCTCAATTTCCATATATAGCTGATAGGCGGATAAATTACTCTTAATAGCAATGAAGCAAGTTATATTCTCATACAACCTGCCTCACTACTAAAACACTCATCACCATATGTTATGTTAATTATTTACCAATTGCCTTTTTTGCATCAGACCATTTCTTATTGTATTTTTCTATAACACTGGTCTGATCTTTTGATGTGACATATTCCTGAGCAAGATTCAGATTATCAATCTCGGCTTTATTAACGATTGCCTGATAATCGGGTGAATCAGCTTCCTGCTCAATTATTGGTAAGTTAAAGGAAACGATTTCATTCATGAAAGGTGCATCTGGCTTATACTCTTTATTCGGAGGAATAAAGCCCATTCTGGGCAGCATATTGCCTTCTGTCCACATGTATTTGAGAAATGCTTTAGCTGTTTCAGGGTTTTTACTACTGTTTGTAACCCCATAATATCTGTCTGCACTCATTGATAAAGCCTTTGTTCCAGGGAACGGGAACATTCCTAAATCTTCAAGTTTAGCGCCGTTATCAACTATTTGAGGTGGTAACCAGCTTCCAAGGTACATCATGGCTACTTTTCCCTGAGCAAGATCCTTTTTACTACCGTCCCAATTTGTTGACATAAGATCCTTTTCTCCATAGCCCTTGTCAGCAATAGTCCTCAAAATTTTTAACCCATCAAGAATTCCACCTGGAGTCTCATCAAGGTACTTGTCAGCTGCAACAAGCGTATTTTTATAATTCTTTACAGCTGAAGCGTCACCTGGGAAAGCTTCAACATAATTTACTAAAGGCCACTTATCCTTGAAATTTGTTGCTATAGGTACAATACCCTTTGTCTTTAATTTGTCACAAGCAGCATAAAATTCATCAAGAGTTGTTGGGACTTTATCAATTCCTGCGTTTTTGAAGGCAACCTTGCTGTAAATAAGACCACTGTAATTTATAGAACAGGTAAGTGCGTATAGCTTTCCGTCTGCACTGGTACCATTATCATAAAAATATGTATTTTCCTTACTAAAGCCAAGATCGCTGATATCTACAAAGTATGTAGGATAATCATTTCTTGTAATACCCAGCTGAGATGGTACTATCATGATATCAGGCATTTCATTTGCTGCTATTCTTGTTTTTACACTACTTTCATCTTTATATGTTTCAATTTCTATCTCTACACCCGGATTTTTTGTCATAAACTCATTGGCTACATCCTTAATTACAGTATCAGCCATATCACTTCTATGTGTCATATAAGTAATTTTACCCTTGAGATCAGTGGATTCAGCCTTGTTTGAATCCTGTGCAACTGTTGTTGATTGTGCAGCTTGTGTTGAAGTTGAGGTTTCATCTGCACTACCACAACCGACAAATAATGATGCAGCTACAAGAGTAGCCAATACCAAACATGCTATCTTTTTCATATCGTACCCTCCAAATAAGTTATAATGGGTTAGGATGCATCCGATAAGCCAAGTATACTCTGACATGATTATATTGAAAATTACAAAATCTCATGATTTCTTTACATTTTTTCAGGTCCGATATATAAGTTTATCTATTTGTCAGCTTTATGTAAATTTTATTTATCCCGCAGTAACCTTCTATACTCGGCCGGGGACATTCCTTCTACTCTTTTAAAGGCTCTGTTAAATGTTACGGTTTCATTATATCCCACCTTTAAGCCAATCTCATAGATTTTAATTTCATCATCCATTAACAATTTCTTCGCTTTATTTATTCTTACTTCGGTAATGAAGTCAATGAAATTTATTCCAACCGCCTTTCTGAATAACTCGCTGAAATAATTCTGATTCAAGTGGACATAATCTGCTACGCTTTTAAGGCTGATATTCTCATTGAAGTGGTTGTAAATATACTCTTTCGAAATATCAATTATACGCTTGCTTCTCTCCGATTTAGAATCATTTATTATTTTTGACAGAACAAAAAAAGTATTTTCCATATACTCTTTCAAATCTTCAAACGTATCTACCTCATTTATATAATCTCTTGGATCCGCCTCATCATCTATAAACCTCTGCAAAGCGCTATTAAAGTCATCTGATATTACTGTTATCTTATTTATTAGCCACAGAGAAATTTCTTTGAATTGAATCGGGTTTAAATTACATGAATAAAGTAAATCCATTACTTCTTTAATTGTTATTATAACTTTATTAGTGAGTCCAGAATCTAATAGATCCACTATAAGGTTAATACTTTCCATTAGGTTTTTATTATCGAAATAGCTATAGGTACATATTTCCGAATTAAACCTGTTAACTTTACCTTTACCGTTATAAAACTTCCTGTTAAAGGCCAATAGTGCCTGAAAATAACATGGACTTCCCCTTTCAGGTCCATTGAATACTTCACTGACACCGGATGAAACAGAAAACCCAAATTTATTTTTCAATCCCTTGTGTATATCTGAAAGGCATTGATAAACACTATCAGTAAATAGAGTATCTGTATGATCTTGTGCAGAGAATAGCAAAATAACAGTATTGTTTTGTTCAGCTAATAACATATTAATATTGAGCTTTAGTGACAAGAAAATATCCAATATTCTTCCTTTTAAGTGATTAAGATTATCAGTATCAAACCTCAGGTACTTTTCTTCTTGGATTTTGAAAATATTATCCAGTCCAAGAACAGCGAGTTTAAAAATATCCGGTCCCTTCACCCCGAACTCCTCCAGCCTCTTCTTGAAAATACCTGTATCCGATATTACACCCTCGGTTAAACTTATAATAAAGCGCTCTTTACATATCTCCATACTATCGGCTAAAATATCCTTATACTGCTCAAGCTGTTCCTTATCTTTATTTTCCTGTACTATCATATCGTTTATTTTATTAATAAGCTCATATAGGATGCTTTCATCCACTGGCTTTAACAAATAGTCTACTGCACCGGCCTTCATAGTTTCTCTGACGAACTTGTAATCATCGTAACCACTAAGAACAATAATTTTTATATCAATACCCTGTTCTCTTAATTTATTAACAAGCTCCAGACCGTCCATAAAGGGCATCTTAACATCTGTAATAAGTAGATCTGCCTTCAGATTAATGATTGCATCCAAAGCTTCCTGTCCATTACGGACTTCAGCTATAACCTTATACGGTGTATTTCGTTCAATTTTTGATTTTAAGCCTAAGCGTAAAATTTTATCATCTTCTGCCAGTATAATATTCATTTATGGTAGCTCCATCCTTTACAATATGGTCAAAATATATATTACTCTGATAAGATTTTATACTGCTTCAATGCAGGGTATAATAGCCCTGATACAGGTTCCTTTATCGATCTCACTTTTAATAATTATTCCATAATTATCACCATAATGAAGTTTTATTCTTTTATTTACATTTTTAAGGCCAATACTTTTAAATGAGCTGTTTAGGTCATTTATATAGCCGTTTAGGCTATCAACCTTAGATTTTTCCATACCTTTTCCGTTGTCAATAACCTCAAAGACTATATTGCTATCCTCCCTATATCCGTTTATATCTACGCATCCTCCATAATCCAGGCTATACACTCCATGGTTTATGGCATTTTCCACCAAAGGTTGAAGTATCAACTTAATAGTAGTATATTCGAATATATCCGGGGCAACATTGATACGTATCTGGTAGATGTCGCTGAACCTGATTTTTTGAAGCAAAATATACTCTTTAATATATAATACCTCTTCACATATTTTAACAATATGATTGCTTTTACTTACACTGTATCTTAATATTTTTGCTAGAGCCATGGCCATTCTGGAGGTCTCTGTATCATTATTAATATCAGCCATCATGTTTATTGCATCAAGTGAGTTATAGAGAAAATGTGGATTAATCTGGTTTTGAAGCAGTTGTAATTCAAGCTCTTTTTCCTTAAGTTTGTCAATGTAAACCTCTTGAATAAGTCGTCTGATTTTATTTGACATCGTATTGAAGGCATTTGCCAAGACACCTATTTCATCACGGCTGCGGAGCCTTATTTTAACATTAAAATCTCCCTTTTGGACTATTTTCATTAATAACATCAATTTTTTAATAGGCCTTACGATCTGTCGTGAAATGAGAATAATTAATAATAAGGCCGCTAAAATACTCCCGCTGGTAAGGATTACTGTATTTCGAGCCATTATATCAATACCCTTGTTTAGCTCAGCTACAGGAATAATATTAACTATTTTCCAGTTGGTGCTTTTTGACATATCATAATTGATTAAAAACTTAGAGTTATCTATTGCAATACTACTTGAACCGGCATCTGTGTTAGATATAATCTGCCAAATATCCTCTTCCAGTTTTCTAGCAATATTCGCTTTTTCGGTATCATATAAAATATGTCCGGAATCATCTACTATTGCAATCCTCTGTCCGGGAGATATAAGCATTTTACTGCATATCTCCTCAAAAAATGTTACTTTTGTATTTACTTGTATAATACCAATAACTTTGCGCGGAGGTAATTTAACAATAGCCCTGACCATAGAAAAAACATACATGGGATTATCGCGGAGGTCAGTTACGTGAGGAAGTTGATATGTGCTAACTATAACAGGCCTTCCGTAATTTTCAATACTTTTTGAAAACCATTTTTCATTTTTGGGATTGTAGTCGGCACTTTTAGCACTAGCAAACATTTTGAACTCACTAAGCCCTTGACTATTATATATATAAACAGATTGAATATTTTTTTTATAGTCTTGAATTTCATCAAAAATATATTCGCAATTAATTGAAAAGTTTAAATTTCTTACGCCATGATCATAAAATTTTTCCATGGAATTGAGAAATTCTGAATCTCTTGTTGTCCTAATGAGAGGATACTTTGTGATAGTGTTTAAATCTTCTATATAATCATCGATTTTTGTGATAGCCTGGTTATTATACTGAATAACAGTTTCAAGAACAGCTTTCTGTTTGTCAGACTTGTAATATGTATAATTACCAAATGACATTATGATAAAAAACAACATAAAGAACCCAAAGCACAAGAATAGCTTAACTGATATGGGAAGGTTTCTTAATGCTATTTTTCTTCTCAATAACTTAAGTTTTATTATTTTTTTGCTCTTTTTCTCCATGTGCCCTCCATATTTCTCTTAAAAACTAGAACTTTCAGTAAGCGGCTGTTTGTAGAGATATGATTGTTCTATGCTCAACATCTTACTATCGTCATAATCTACATTAATTGTAACTTCTGTGGGTGATTGGCTGATTATATGGCTGACAAATTTATTTTATGATCAGGGAATTAGTTATTAAAGTCATATGCGTCGTCACAAAATATAATATAATGACATGCATATGATAATATTACACTCGATTTTAGTAAATTTAAAGTAGAAATTCGTCGATTTTTAAATAATTCCATGAAAAATAACCCAACAGCCGGATTGGTTGAGGATATAAGCCTATTGTAGTATGGATACTGGAGCTACTATAGATAGGATAGACATAGACACAAAATAAAACCGCTTCATTTCAAGCGGTTTTATCTCGCACTTAATCAAAGTGTAAGTATTATTTCGCACATTGCTACACCTTCGTCACATATTCATAAGTATACCTGCTATACTCATTTAAATGCCCCAGTTTTCCGTACAAGTGAATAGTTTTATCATATGAGCCTCCTAGAAACGCTGTCATTATATTATTCTCAAATAACCTCCTCATACAGGTCTTAATAGTCATTTGAGCATATCCTTTATTGTAAAAATCAGAATGTGTACAGACCCTTTCTATCTCTGCTGTGTTATTCTCATAATCAATAAAGGCTTCACAGCCCGAAACATGTCTTCCCTCGCTATTTACCAGCACAAAATCATATTTAGCATTATAAATTGGGCTCCTCCGGCAATACTCCCTGATCTGTAAGTCAAATTCTGTGCTATATGTCTTTGACCAGGCATTTCTTCTTAGATTAGCTTGTTCTGTATAATTCCCATTTTCATGCATACTCTGAAATCGCACTGATGAATCCTCAATACAAAAATCTTTAAATAAGCTTGTATTAAATACTCTTGTCTTTTCTAAAAAAGCATTTCGTTTACAGCCTTCATTTTCAAGAGTTTTTATAAGCTCTGTCTCATTTTCTACTACTTGTGTTACTAACAGGTCGTATTTACTTCCCCATTCAGCCTTAACCCAGCCAATTAACTCTGAATACAGAAAGGAATATTCATTTTTAAGAAATATCGTGTATTCATTATTCATCTCCTCTGAAATAACAAATCCAATAAGGTTATGGAAATAATCAAACCATAAATGCGCAGCATTATTGAAGTTGTCAGGAAAATGTCTTTTGGAGTTTGCAAGATTATATTTCCAATCCACAATACGACCAATATGCCAAATGAAGAAATCCTTCTTTAAAGAGTTATCTTGGATTATGTATTTACACATATTATCAAAATCGCTGCTCTCGTAAATAAAATTGCGGTGATAAGTTTTCATGTTGTACCTCCATCTACTATAAATTTCTCTTTCTTATACACATACACATTATAAGCATGACACTTTATGGATAATATATTAAAAATGATTATCAATTGTTATTTGCGTGAAAAGCTCGCCAGGAATTATCCTGACGAGCTTTTCACAGTTACTTATTTGAATAAATTATTTTCTTAATACTGTCATAGGAAAGACAGAATTTATCACAGAGTTGATCAATGGTATATCCCTTGCGAAAATTTTCTCGGATATCCTTGTTTCGTTGATTAAGGTAAATTCTGCTTCCAGAGCATTCGCCCCACCCTTTTCGTACTCCGTCGGGTTGAGGGATATAGACCAATCCTCCACGTATATATTTCTGTATTTCTTTAAGTAATTCTTCTGGAAGAATCATATCAGCTTTAAAATATTTCATTCCTACTCCGCTCCTTAAAATAATATAAAATCTTAAGGCAGCAAAGTCTACACTACGAACATTTTCCAAATTGTCGGAATGAAAGCTGGCGATTACATCTTTGGCTCCACACATTTAATCGCCATTGTTCACACTGTAGACTTTGCGTTGAGCATTTTGTTTAAGAAATCAATAAAACGAAGCATATTCTTCCCCCCTTTATGATTTGTGTATCTCCAATAAGTTATATGTAAATATTATACACCTAAAAACTGGTGAATAAAACCATTTAAATTTTGAGTCATAATTTAGAAATTTCAGCCAGAGCATCAGCAAACGCCTTTGGTTGGTCAAGCATCATAAAGTGACCGGCATCCTTTACAATAAACACTTTTTTGTTTGGTGCATTTATTGTGTCGAAGTAACAATTAGCTATTGTATATGGGGCCTGAAAATCTCTGTCTCCAAGTATATAAAAAACAGGTACTTTATAATCTCTGCTCTCCTCATATAAATTATGGGTAAACAAAAAATCCCAAATTTTTTTATTATTACTCATCCCCTTAAACAGACTTGAAATGTCTGAAAATTTAAAAATAGGACTTTTAAATAGTACTTTTATTATAGGTAAAAAATTCATTCCAACCTTATATTTCCCTTGTAATATTCTAATTTTTTGTATTTTCTTAATCATAGGTTTTTCGTAATTTTTTTCAGGATAAATCCCTATTTTATTAAGACTGCTTAAATCTTTCTTATTGCCCGCTTGAATTATTAACTCCTTTACCTTTTCATAGCCAACTTTTTCATTCTCCACTATATCTATTACTTGTCCTGCACCGAGGTAGTACAATACCTCTTGAGGATATTTCTTCACAAATAAGGTTCCCAGTACGCTCCCCCAAGAATGCCCTAAAATCACAATTTTCTCTTTGTTGTATTTCTCTTTCAAATATTGAACAAGCTCAAATAAATCATCCAATAATTCATAAGCAGAAGGATAGCTTTTTTTACCTTTGGCTCTGGCTAATGTTTTTCCTGAACCTCTCTGGTCCCAATGAACAACAGTAAACAAGCTTGATAAATGTTCTTGAAAAGCATATGCAAATGTTGACTCTGACATTCCCGGACCACCATGTAAAAATAAAAGGACAGGATGTTCGTCACTGGAGCTGTAGTGTAATAAGTATTGTTCTATTCCATTAATATTGATATACTCTGAAAAATAATCCTTTTGCTTTCTCATAACTTTCCCCCTAAAGTAAACCAGATTTCATAATAATGGTATTTTAACATTACCGCTTATACTGTACAAATTTATTTGTCAAATATATTATAAAAAGATGTATGCTTCTCTCACACGGGACACCAGGATATTTACTTCGAAAAGCTTTTTGTGCCGTTGTATTGTTAAAAGAACCGCTCATCCTTGCGGAAAAGCGGCTCTTCATGGTTGCGGGATAGGACTTGAACCTATATGCCAATATTTATACTCTAAAAACTTCATGTTACTTAATAGCGCCAGCCTCAATCTTCTTATTTCTAAAATATAAACAGATATCTGTACTAACCATAATAATATTAGGAATGTAGAACCAGAAAGCCAGGTTCAAATTGTTTGCCAATAGCTTAGAGACAATGCCACATATGTAACCAAATACTATACAGAATAAGAACAAAACACTCTTGCCTTTTGTTGAGCGTGATTTATATGAACGCATAATTGATAGCGGCCATGACACACCAAAACCTATAATCATCAAAGTTTCCAATACTTCAGATAACAATTCCATTTTGTATTCCCCTTTTATTTTATATAGTTATATTACAAGCAAAATTCTTCACACCTTTGCGAAGCTTCTGCATGAATTCCATCTAAATATTTACTTTAGTTGAATCAACACTTATAGTGTGATTAGTACTGCTAAGATAGGCTTTTCGCCCTTCTTCGTATAGGTTTTTTCCTTCACTATCAATAATTACAACCAAGGGCATATCCTCCACATAAAGTTTTCTTAATGCTTCTGCACCTAAATCCTCATATGCAATCAGTTCTGAGCTTTTGATACATTTAGCAAGTAATGCGCCTGCCCCGCCAATAGCTCCGAAATATACCCCGCTGTACTTTTTCATAGCATCCACTACTTCTGGCAGTCTTGCACCTTTTCCAATCATTCCTCTAGCCCCTACTGACATCATAGTTGGTGCATACGCATCCATACGACCGCTGGTTGTTGGCCCTGCAGAACCTATGACTTGACCAGGCCTCGCAGGAGTTGGGCCAACGTAATATAATGTAGCATCTTTGGGATCGAAAGGCAACTTCTCACCTCTTGCAAGAGCTTCGCACATTCTCTTATGTCCAGCATCTCTGGATGTGTATATTTCACCGGTCAAATAGACTGTGTCCCCTGCATGTAAAGTTCTTGCAAGCTCTTCTGTCAATGGGAGTTTTATTTTACGTTCCATGTCAGATCACCTCCGTTTTATGTCGTGTGACATGGCAGTTAATATTAATTGCGCATGGCATACCAGCTATATGAGTTGGCATTGTTTCTATGTTTACTGCTAAAGCTGTAGTCTTTCCACCAAAGCCCTGTGGGCCAATCCCCAGCTTATTGATTTTTCCCAGCATTTCAACCTCAAGCTCTGCATAATACGGGTCACCATTTGGAATATCTACATTTCTCATCAATGCCTTCTTAGCTAATAATGCCGCTTTATCAAAAGTTCCACCTATCCCAACACCCACTACCATAGGTGGACATGGGTTTGGACCAGCGTTTTCTACCGTTTCAAGAATGAAATCTTTAATTCCATGAATACCTGCTGATGGCTTAAGCATGCGGATAGCACTCATATTTTCACTGCCAAAGCCCTTAGGCCCAATAGTAATCTTAATCTGATCACCATCAACTATTTCTGTATATAACACAGCAGGTGTGTTGTCCCCTGTGTTGCCACGTCTTACAGGGTCTTTTACAACTGATTTTCTCAAATATCCTTCAGCATAGCCTTGGCGTACCCCTTCATTCACAGCCTCTGCAAGACTTTGCCCTGTGATATGTACGTCCTGACCAATTTCCATGAAAACACATGCCATTCCAGTATCTTGGCAAATGGGCACATTTTCTGACTCTGCGATTTCATAGTTAGTGATAATTTTATCCAGAACATCCTGCGCAATTTCACCATCTTCGCTCTCTCTACACTTCTTAATACATGCTTTTATATCACCGGGTAGTTTTTGATTTGCTTCAATACACAAACGTTTAACAACATCAATAATCTGCTCTGTAGATATTTCTCGCATTCTTAGTTTCCTCCCTTAGTATACTTCGGAAGTAGTAACGGTGATACAGTACCTGTTTCAATCCCCGCAGCCTCCAATTCCTCTGCATAGTTATTTAGATGTTCTAGTGTCAGCTCACCTAAAGTAACCTTCTTGCTCTTTTCAGCTGCGGCTTTTCCTGCGTTTCTTCCGAATACAATGATGTCCAGCAAGGAATTCCCCATTAGACGGTTTCTCCCATGTATTCCTCCGACTGCTTCGCCCGCAACTAAAAGATTGTCAATTGCCTTTGTAAAACCTTCTCCGTTTATTTCAAGACCACCATTTTGGTAATGCAGAGTCGGATATATTAAAATAGGCTGTTTTCTCATATCTATTCCATAGTTCAGGTACATACGAAGCATAGCGGGTATTCTCTTTTCTATAGTACCTTCTCCATGAATCATCTCGATCATTGGTGTATCAAGCCATACACCCATACCTTCTGTTGGCGTAGGAACGCCTTTTCCATGATCACTGCACTCACGAATGATAGAAGCCGCACATACATCGCGTGTTTCCAAAGGATGCATAAACGCTTCTCCATCTATGTTTATGAGCATAGCTCCTAATGAACGTACTTTTTCTGTTACTAAGGCTCCAAAAATCTGTACTGGATAGGCAACTCCTGTTGGATGGTACTGAATAGTATCCTGATATAGAAGAGGTGCTCCTGCACGATATCCCATAACCAATCCATCTGCTGTTGCACCATAGTGATTTGAAGTAGGAAAATTCTGATAATGTAACCTTCCGGCTCCACCAGTTGCTATAATAACAGTCTTAGCTTTAGCTAACAGGTACTCTCCTGTCTCCATATTCTGAAGCACAGCACCTGCAGCCTGGCCCTCCTTATCCAGGATTAATTCAACCGCTGCCGTAAAATCTACAACAGGAATTCCACGGTTAATTACTTCATCACGAAGAACTCTCATGATTTCCGCTCCAGAGTAGTCCTTGCAAGCATGCATTCTCTTTCTGGAAGTACCACCTCCGTGGGTAGTTACCATAGTTCCATCTTCATGCTTATCAAACATTACCCCCAGGTTATTAAGCCAGGCAATAGCGTCCGGGGCTTCCATTACCAATCTCTTTAAAAGCTCTGGTCTAGCGGCAAAGTGTCCGCCTCCAAAAGCATCCAAATAATGCTGCTGCGGAGAGTCATTTTCTTTGTCTGCTGCCTGTATTCCGCCTTCAGCCATCATAGTATTGGCATCACCAATACGCAGCTTTGTCACTATCATGACCTTTGCTCCGCTCTCATGTGCTTCAATAGCAGCTGATGACCCTGCACCTCCGCCGCCTATAACCAATACATCCACATCATAATCTATTTTTGCTAAATCTATTGTCTCATCTTTAATTCTGCTATTAGAGTGAAGAAGTGTACCAAGTTCAACTGGGACCTTTTCCCCCTTGTTAGGTCCAATTTGGATAATCGAAAATCCATCCTCTTTAAAATCCGGATGATATTGGCGAAGAAGAGTATCTTTTTCCTCAGCAGTCATTCTTCTTGGATCAGAGCCTATTCTCTCTGCTCTGGTTGCTTCAACTTTTTTTATAGACTCTAACATTTCTGTTGTAAACATACTTTTCCCCTCCTATTTCTCAATATCTCTTTTGTTATAAAGTTCTTTCATTTCTTGAATTGGTCTTTCCATTATTTGAGCAATCAACTCATCAAATTTACCTTCATTAATTTCTTCCACGCGGTTCTTGAGATGCTCAGTCTTTGGCGCAATATATTTTCCAGTCAGTCTACGTGCTAGTAACCCCACCATTGGATGTGAGATACCAGCTGGACATCTTGAAGTGCAAATGCCACAATTAACACAATCAAAGGACTCTTCTGCACATTTCTCAAACTCACCTCTTTGAGCGTAAGCAATATATTGCATTACATTTATACTCTGAGAGCACCCCTTTGTACAAGCATTACATCCAATACAACTATATAGTTCAGGATATAACTCCATCATAATCTTTTGTTCCGGTCTTATTTCTTCTATATCATAATTTCTCTTATCTGTTGGAAAGAATGGGAGACTAGCCACATACATACCATCCACTACTTGTGTCTGACAGGCCAGACAAGTTTTTAATTCATTGTTTCCTTTGATTCTATAAATTGTTGCACATGCACCGCAAAACCCATGACGACATCCACATCCTCTTACAAGCCTATAGCCTGCGAATTCCATAGCTGTCATAATGGTGAGGTCTGCTGGCACTGAGTACTTTTTTCCATATAAAAATACGTTAACCATTTCCTGCATTTTCTTTTTTCCCCCTAACATATATTCATTGGAGCTTTTTAGATTTCTCCATAACACATTGTACAAATTTAATATTCCGGTGGTAGCTCATCAATTTCGTCGCATCTAAATACCGGACCATCCTTGCATACATATTTTGATCCTATATTACACCGCCCGCATTTGCCCACACCACATTTCATTCTTAGTTCCAGGGTTGTATATACCTGTGTTTTATTGAAGCCCATCTCTTCCAGTGCGGCTAATACAAATTTAATCATAATCGGAGGTCCGCAGACTAATACAGTCTTATCTGTAGCTAGCTCCAGTTCTTTCAGATAGCTAGGAACAAATCCAACATGGCCCTTCCAGCCCTCTTGCTCTCTGTCTATAGTTAAGTGAACATTCACACCTTCTGTTCTGCACCAAACCTCTTGTATCTCTTTTAATTGAACCAGGTCATCTGCCGAACGTGATCCATATAAAATGTCAACACTTCCATAGTTCTCTCTATTATCTATTACATAATTAATAACTGATCTAAGAGGAGCCAAACCTATTCCACCTGCTACAAAAAGAAGATTTTCTCCTTTTAATGCAGTTTCAACAGGAAATGAATTTCCATATGGCCCACGAACTGTTATTTCTTCCCCAACCTCCATTGCGTGGAGATAATCAGTTAATGTTCCACAGCGTTTAACACTAAATTCCTGAAACTCTTTATTGGTTGGTGAAGAAGTAATGGAAAACATAGCCTCTCCTACGCCTGGAACAGAAACCATGGCGCACTGACCTGGTAAATGCTCAAATAATTTTTTACCTTCTCTGCTCACAACTCGGAAGGTCTTAACATCTGGCGTTTCTGTTCGAATATCAGTAACTACGCCAATTAGTGGAATCAATGAATCCGGTTTTTGATGTCCTCCGCAATTACACATTAGCTTTCACCCCCGAAACTTTTTATAACCTTAACAATGTTTTGGGATGCCGGACATTTGCTTACACAACGCCCGCAGCCCACACAGGAATACTCACCCTCGTTATTTGCAGGAAAGTAAATCAACTTGTGCATAAAGCGCTGGCGGAACCTCTGCAACTGGCTGGTACGGGGATTTCCATGAGCCATCATTGTAAAGTCTGAATACATGCATGAATCCCAGCAGCGGAATCTTTGAACACCGTTTCTGGTATTATAATCTTTAATGTCATAGCATTGGCAGGTTGGGCATATAAAGGTACACGTACCACATCCCAGACAAGCCTTATATATCTGTTCCCACTTTGGAGAATTAAACATTTCATCCAACGCATCTGGAGTGAATTTGCTCATGTCTAAATGGCTATATGGTAGTTTCTCAATAATTCTCTTAATGGCAGCTTGTTCTTTTTCTACTGCTGATGTATCTTCCACTTTTTCTAAAAGATCAGCAACTTCTTTTGTAAGTGACCCACCCTTTTCAGTAAGTACCTTCCAGTACATTGAATCTCCAATATTCCATACCGCGATATCTCCTGCAGGAGTACTTGCATCTGCACCAAACACATTACAGAAACAGCTTTCCTCGGGTTCGTTACATGCCATAGCCACTACTATTCCATGCTCTCTACGAGCTGCATAAAAGGTATCTATCGGTTCACTTAGAAATACCCTATCAAGTATTTCTACTGCTTTTATATCGCATGCCTTCACTCCAAAAACTACAAATGGCTGATTTGTTAACTCAGTTGGATTAATTATCAGCTTTCCGTTTTCCTTATGACAGCTATATAGAGTTTCACTTTGAGGAAAAAACAAGTCTTTTGGAGATTTAACGGTCTTTAAGGTATCCAAATCCACTTCTGCATCCTTTGTCCAAAGTCCATAATTTACCTGGTTAGACTTTTTAATCGGCAAATACAGATTTTTAGTATTTGCAATAGCAGTAAATAGCGTTTGCAATTGTTTTTTAGCAATCTTATACATACCTTATCTCCTTTCCCCAACAATACTTGGCTCAATATCCTCAAGAGTAAAGCTTGTCAAAGGCCCTTTACTTTCCGAATCTTCACCTGCCTGGAATTCTCCGTAGAATTCGTTAACATCCTTGATAAACTTTCTGTTCAACAAGTGTAGCGGTATTCCCTGTGGACATACTCTGCTACACTCACCACAGTCTGTACATCGTCCGGCAACATGGAAGGAACGTATAATATGGAACATTTTCTCTTCGAAGGAATCTACATTAGCCTTTTGTACAGAATCGAAATTATTGCTGTCAAACACGCACTTTTTGCAATTACAAGCCGGGCATGCATTTCTACAAGCGTTACATCTTATGCACTTTGAAAACTCACTCTTCCAGAATACGAAACGCTCTTCCTGTGTCATATCCTCTATCTTATCTACCATATCAAAACGGTTGGTAACTGTTTTTTCTGTATTATTGGTTTGGTTAATAGTGTCCACATCTATAGCTTCATCAAGTATCTTGTGGTCTTTCCCTTTACAAACAGTACACCTCTCCAAAAGTGCATCCTTAATTGCAATAGTCTTTTGACCATATATTGTCTGCACTTTTAGGCTGTCTCCATCTATTTCAATGCTCTCAATCCCCTTAATACCAGATTTATTTATCTTTTCGACACTATAGTTTCCAGAGCAGCCAACGCCAACAATGTAGGCTTTCTCTCTATTAATTCTGTGCTCTTTAATTAATTGGTTAAAGCTATATGTGTCGCAAGGCTTTAAGAATATCAGTGTCGTCCCATCCAGCTTACCAGCTTCTATCATATATTTGCTTAGGTTAGCTCCGCAGAAGCCATTATAAACAAACTTATTCAGCTCATCTACACTATTAAAATATGCCGGTTCAGGATTGTAAGCCAAGTCACCATGCTTCCATCCTAAAACCCTAGCCACATTGCCATTAGAAAGAAGCTCTTTTGCACGATTTATCATTCTTTGCATCGTAAATCCCCCAATCTCACATTTTCACCCAATGAATGAATCTTTTCTACAAATTCGTTCATAACTGTGGAGAATTTAACGCCTTCTGCTGCTGATACCCACTCAACTCGAGTACGTCCATTTTCTACCCCCAAATAATTGAGCATGGAGAACAGTAACGTCATTCTTCTTCTTGCGTAGTAGTTACCTGTGCTGTAATGACAATCTCCCGGATGGCATCCACAAAGAATAACTCCATCAGCTCCTTTTTCGAAAGCTCTCATAATGAACATAGGATTTACACGGCAAGAGCAAGGTATTTTAATAATCTTTACGTCTGCAGGATACGATAGTCGACTAGTTCCGGCCAGGTCAGCACCTGCATAACTGCACCAGTTACAGCAAAATGCAACTATTTTGGGGTTGAAATCTTTTTTATCTATTTGCATATTGCATCTACCTCCGCAAGAATTTGTCTGTTGGAAAAGCCTTGAAGATCCATTGCTCCAGACGGGCATACAACGGTACACGCTCCACACCCCTGACAAAGGGCACTATTTACAAATGCTACTCTTCTGGTCTCTCGTACACCATGATCGTTAACCTCTTTATCCTGATAGGATATTGCCCCATAGGGACATACGTGCTCACAATTTGAGCAGCCATTACAGAAAAGCTCACTTGCTTTTGCTACACATGGATTTGTCACCAGCTTGTCTTTAGCTAAAAGCCCGATTGCTTTTACAGCTGCGGCTCCTGCCTGTGCTACAGTTTCTGGAATATCCTTTGGACCTTGACATACTCCTGACAAGAATACTCCTGCTGTTGGTGACTCAACCGGTCTTAACTTTGGATGAGCCTCTGTTAAGAAATTATTGGTATCTATGCTGGCAGTAAGCATTGTAGCCAGTCCTCTAACTGAAGGCTCAGGTTCAATGGCAGTTGCAAGGACTACCATATCAACATTTAGCATAATTCTTTTATTATCTAACATATCAACAGCCTGTAACAGCAAGTGACCATCTGCTTCTGCCACTTTACCTACCTGACCCTTGATGTAATTCACTCCATACTCCTCCACTGCTCTTCTATAAAATTCATCAAAATTCTTACCCGGGGTACGTACATCAATGTAAAATACATATACATCAATATCAGGATACTTATCTTTTATAAGCATTGCATGCTTTGCAGTATACATACAGCATATTTTTGAGCAATAGCTCTTTCCTTTACAAGTTACATCTCGGGATCCTACACATTGAATAAATGCTACAGATTTTGGCTTTTCATGATTCGAAGGACGAACCAGTTTACCCTTTGTAGGACCTGCTGCATTTGTCAGACGTTCAAATTCTAAAGATGTAATAACATCTGGACTTTGGTTATATGAATACTCGTCAAACTTATCTAAGTTGATGGTATCAAAACCTGTCGCAACTACTATAGCTCCATAATTCCCTGTGATGATCTCATCTTTTTGATCATAATCAATGGCTCCCGCCCCACAAAATTTTGCACATACTCCACATTTACCAGTCTTATATTTAGTACACTGTTCCCTGTCAATAACCGGCACATTAGGGATTGCCTGTGCGAACGGTGTGTATATAGCACTTCTATTACTCATTCCTCTGTTGAATTCACTCTTTCCTTTTTTAGAAGGACATTTTTCTGAACAAACTCCACATCCGGTACATTTACTCATGTCAACGCTACGTGCTTTCTTACGAATATCTACAATGAAATCTCCTACAAAGCCGGCTACCTTTTCTACCTCGCTGTAAGTATGTATAGTAATCTTATCATGGGAGGCTGCTTCTACCATCTTTGGTGTTAGTATACAGGCAGAACAGTCCAGGGTTGGAAATGTTTTGTCCAACTGAGACATTCTCCCCCCAATACTTGGAGTTTTCTCAACAATGTCTACTTCATATCCAGCATCTGCAATATCAATTGCAGTCTGAATACCAGCAATTCCACCGCCAATGACCAAAGCTCTCTTTACTACCTTGCTTTCACCTGCCTGGAGTGGTGTATTTAATTTAACTTTTGCTATTGCTGTTCGAGCAAGAATCACTGCCTTTTGTGTTGCTTCTTCTCTATCTTTATGAATCCATGAACAATGCTCACGGATATTTGCTATTTCCACCATGAAAGGATTCAGTCCGGCTTTCTCTGCTGCTTTTCTAAATGTATTCTCATGCATACGCGGAGAACATGCACAAACTACTACTCCCGTCAGCTTCATTTCTTTAATTGCCTGACGAATCTTACTTTGACCTGCCTCTGAGCACATGTATTGATATTCTTCTGCATGAACTACACCTTGTTCATTTTTAGCCAACTCTACAACTTTATCAACATCTACAGTTGCTGCTATATTTGTACCGCAATGGCATACAAATACTCCTATTCTTTGCACCCTGTTCACCTCCAAATCTTTTTTACTTACTATACTTTCGAAATGCGCTTGCCAATAACTGCTGTGGAACCTCTTCATCCAAAAGTGCCGGTATCTCATCTGGGAATAAATAATTCTGTCCTTTTTGGCGAATCACCATCAGACGAACTGCTTCTATTAACCTTGCCGGCTTTACACCTCTTGGGCAGCGTTCTACACAGGCGAAGCAGGAGAGACACTTCCAAATGCTTGTTGCTTCCATCAATTCAGCTACATTGCTATTTTGTATATATGATACAAACTGATGTGGCCTGACATCCATTTTTTCATAAGAGGGACATGAGGCAGAGCATCTTCCACATTTCATACATTTATTTGTATCTACATTACTAATTTCTTTTATAAGCTGCGCTTGTTCCATTTCTGTTTTATACACCTTAGTACACCCCCCTATTTATCCTTCAAGCCCAATGCTTCTGCTAGTAATTCGGTAAAATAAAAAACTGGAAGCTTGTTAGCCTCACCACTACTATTTAGATTATATAAGCATAGAGGACAAGCAGTAATTATCTCTTCCGCACCTTTATATGCTGCAGAATCCATAATCCTGTCTACCATTGTTCCTGCCAATTCTTTCTCTTTTAAAGAAATATATCCACCACAGCATTCATTTCTATATGGATACACAATTGCTTCCGCACCAAGAGCACGTATAAAGTCCTCGATGATTGTTGGATTCTCGGCATCATCCAATTGAATGACACTGCTTGGACGAAGAAGCATGCAACCGTAATATGCACCAATTTTTCTTCCCGTTAAAGGATTCTTTACCTTTTCCTTCAGAACATCAAATCCAACTTTATCACGTAGTACTTCTAAAAAGTGAAGCACCTGTGTTTCACCAAGGTAGGGCTGCTCAAATTGAAGATAATTATTGGCTCTTGTCTGGATATCGGTTATACGTTTCATATCATCATTTACACGTTTAATAACGTGATGGCAGGCTGAGCAAAGAGTAACCAAATCCTGACCCTTTTCCTTGGCACTGTTTAAAGCACGAACAGAGGATAACTTTGTTGCAATCTCATCCGCTGCTTGCGGGTATACGGCACCACAGCATTGCCAGTCTTCTATTTCATCCAATTCGAACCCTAGCTCCTGAGCTGAAATCCTGGCATACTTGTCCAGAACTTTAGCTTTATTTTTTAATGTACATCCCGGATAATAACTATAAATCATATTAGCCTCCAAAGTATTTTCTCAGATGTTTTAATGTATGTTTGATAAAAATTTAACACTCTTGTCTAAAATTTATACCCAGCCTATTCTCCTTCTTATAACCATTCCTGTCCGTTCTGAGGCACTACTCCAACCTTCCGCAGACAAAAAGGACCCTTATATACTTCAAATATTCATGTTGTTGATTCGTTAATTATTTAACAATCATCTCTACAAGTTTTGCTAAATTCAATAAAAACAGGCTATCCCCTGACTTCTTATACGACTTAATAATATACTTCACTAATAGTATATTCAAGCTAAGGAATTCTCTGGAATAGTAAATAAAAATGCATGTCGTATTATATGATACGGTTTTTACTGCTTAAAGTGAAAGTAGTTACCGCCATAACACACTTTGAGAGAAAAATCACAAAA
>JAEYWA010000175.1 GCA_023431385.1 Bacillota bacterium
GTATCAAAATTCCGGCAGTTTTTTGGCACAATAATTGGCTCTCCAAATACCAAACGATTCTCGGCCCCTTCCACAGCTTGCTCAATAAAAGCCGGTAAAACAGGAATATCCAGTAACCTTGCTAACCAAAATGCTCCTTGCTCAATATCTTCTGCACTATCCTTATTTATGTCATATATTGTTCCTTGAGCAAAAATCAAAAAATGCTTAGGTTTTTCACCTTCAGCAAACCACTTTCCTGCGGCTCTCATGGCAGCCATAGATCCACCAAAACTATTACGGTCAACTGCAAAAACTTTCTCCAACTCTAATATGGGCATTAATTCTTTGGGTATGGAAACACCATTAAAGCAGTTTTCTTTAGCGAAAACAAATAGTTCCGGATAAGTATCCATAACTTTATGCATAATTTCATAATAATAACTGATTATAAGCGGACCATCAGAATCGGTTAAATGGTTGGTTGCAATTATGTAAGAAGAAGTAGTAAAATCTTCTGGTAAGTTATAGGCTTTAAAATTATATGCTTTTAAGAGTATTTTCTTTGCAGCTTTTAATCTGTTTTTTAATTCTTCCTGATTATTTACAATACTTAATATTTCTCTTATATCATCCTCATTGAACATTGAACTGGCGTTAAACAAATGCATCATATTCTCCCTAAGTTAATTGAAATTTAGTTCTACCCTGAACAACCTCAAACTATTAATGAAAAAATAGTACCACAAGTTTTGTGAGTTGTAAAATGAATGAATCCGAAATCAAACGAATAGATGCACTAAAACACGTAAGCACTCACTATATAAGGCTTACGTGTTTATATAGGGAAAATGAACAAACATAGGTTATTCCATTGTATTTAATAGGTAATCTCCATTTTCTTTTCTTTCGCCAAATTCTCCAATGCGTTGTTATAATCGTCTATAAGCTTAATACCCTCGGCGATTTTTTCATCAGCGGCCTTTAACCCTGCTTCATCACCAGCCTCAGCGGCGTTCAGCATTACTTGAAACCCTTCTTTATATGTATCAAGCACTTTTTTATACTTTCCCTTAATTTCCTTTACTTCCTCGGTTTGAAGATTGATTTTTGAAAGTAAATTAAGGGATTCGTCAATGTTCGGCAACACGGTGTTTTTCAGGCTGGTAATCAGCGCCGCATCGTCCTCTAAGCTTTGCCACTTTGTCATTTCTGCTTTCAAATCCTCATATTTCTGATTTACAGCTACCATATCTGTATTGAGGAATTTCTCAAGTTCCTCTGCCACTGGGTCGCTTCCGCATCCTGTGAGCATACTAATCATCATCACCATTGCCAATAAGGCTGTCATCATTTTTTTCATATCAAATACTCTCCTTTTTGTGAAATTATGTGTTAAATTCAATCAAAACGCCGGAAACCCCATAAACCGAGTTTTTGAATGATTGCTGCGTTTTCTCTCTAACCGTTTTGGTGCTGTCTCAATTCCTTCCGGGCTGTGTAAGCTGCGTCTCTTTTTTGGTAAAGAACTTTATGCGCATTTGCATACCACAGCACACTCAAAGCAAACGTGCTCAAAGCTGAAATACAATATCAATAGTGAAACTTAATAGGTCTACTCCTCTCTATTTCAGAATACTTATGCTTTTAAAATACCATATAAAAATGATAAAAACAATTATGTGCCTGAAATGTCGGATTTACGTCCTGAAATGCAAGTAGACAGTTTGAAAAGCAACTAATCTTCTTCTATAAGTTTACTACTTATCAACGCATAAAAACCGCACTTTTTTGCTAATAAAAATATTCACTAATTGAAATTTGTCATTGAGAAGAAAGCATCAAGATTTCTAGCAATACAACATGATTGAAGTCTTAGCATGCCCGCTACTAAGGAATACAGCTACATTTATATACGGAGTTTTGCTCAGTTCTGTTTTCGTATCAACTATCCGATCCCGTATGGGTATGAAAAAACTCAAGGTCATTTGACTCGTGGTTTTTGTCTTTTGGTCAGACTGTCCAAAACTCAATGAAATAGCCATTATGATGGATACGACCCGGTGCGTGTAACTGATGCTTTTGTCGATAGTCTTGATATAATGTCCGAACTGCTCATAAGGAAACTGAGAGACCAGCCTATGACCCTCGTGACTTACTCAAATTATATGTATATGGCTACCTATTCTAAGATGTAAGCTTACTCCAATCCCTGAGAATATCCCAAAAATCAAAGAGCGAATGTGCTTGTCTGAGCATCCCTTCGGAACTGTTAAATGGTATCATGGTGCACACTATCTTTTATGTAAGGGAAAAGAAAAAAGCAACAGCTGAACTGGGGCTTAGTTTCCTTGCGTACAATATGAGAAGAGCAATAAATATGGTGGAAGTTAAAAAGTTAATTTCTTCTATGTAGGAGATAGCCCTATTATTTCTCTACCTAAATGCAAAAAAGACGCCGAATTTGAATTTTCCTTTTCAAATTCAGCTCTTTTTCTTTTGTAAAACGCCGGAAACCCTTGATTTGCAAGGGTTTCCGGACAATTTATGGTGGAGCATAGGGGATTCGAACCCCTGACCCCCACACTGCCAGTGTGATGCGCTCCCAGCTGCGCTAATGCCCCAAAAACCTTGCGTTGTCTTTTGCTGTATCAATATGTCCTTAAAGCACATATTGATTTCCACTTATGATATATTAACACGATTCAAAACATCGTGCAACTATCTTGAAAAATAAATTTTGTTAGTTTTATTTCTAATTCTATTTGCTTTATTTGTATAAAATCTCATATCTCACATATCGCATAATTGAAGGTAAATCCCATTGTCCTGCTCTTATATATATATTTCTACAGTAACCCTAGCTTATAAATCAACAAACATAGGTGTATGCCCGGTATAAGGCAGAAACTTTTCCAGCAGGTCCTTGGTCGTTATTTTCAAACTGCTGGTATTGACGCAGGGATGGCAGCCAAAGTATTCATCAGCAAGCAAATCCTTATCAATCAACAGTTTAACCTTCCTCTCCTTATCAAACATAAGACCCAGGACACTTACTGATCCAGGCTGTAAATTTAAATACTCTTCCAAGTCTTCCGGGCCGGCAAAGGAAAGTCTTGATGAACCAACCTGTTTTGACACGATTTTTGTATCAAATTTCTTATTGCCCAGCATTGTAAGTAAGAAATATTCATTTTTTGATGAGTTGCAGAGAAATAGATTTTTATATATTTCAATATCCAAAAGTTCTTCCACCTCGAGGCAATCTTCAACAGATTTCGCCTCGTCATGATCAAGTCTGTAATAACTGATCCCAAGCCTCTCAAGTAGCTCGTAGGAATCCATTTCCTTTTTAAGTCTGTTATTTTTTTCAGGTTTCCCAGTATAGATAGTTGTATCTGCTACTATATTTCCCATTTATAAGTCCTGCTGCAGTTTTTGCATTTACAATATAGTATATGCAAAAAGATGTCCCTTCTAAGTATTTCTCTATGTATTTGTATGTATTTCTGTAGATATCCCTATTAGTTTAATAAAAAATACTATATATACCTAATCTCTGGAAAGGCATATTAAAAGAATACCCTCGTCAATTGTAACGGTTGCTGCGTCCTCATTGAATTCATTACTGACTCCCCAGGACGTTCCCAAATGCATTGTGGCATTACTTAAAGGATATTTTAAACCGGTTGTTGTTACCCCTGTTACCCTGTTGGAAACGGGGATTAGCGACAGCTTGTACCCCTCCTGCCTTTGAAGTGAAAAGGTTGAGTCAAACATATAAATCCGGTTATGCTCGTCAGCAATACAAGCACTAACCTTATTATCCAATAGTTTTTTCAACAAAAGGATATTTGCCATTGAGTGATCAAACCTGGTACCTACTGCACCAACAAAGATGACCTGATCTGCTCCTTTTTCCAAGGCTCTTTCCATGGCCAGTTCTGAATCAGTCATATCCTTTTCCACAGGGAACGTTTCTGCTATTATCCCCTGGTTTTGAAAATATATGATGTCCTCTTTAGCTGCAGAATCAAAATCTCCAAGAAGAACATCAGGCGTTATTCCCAACCTCCGAAGATGTCTGGCTCCTCCATCAACTGAAATTATGTAATCTGCATTATCAAAAAATTTCCTTATAGCATCATAGTCTTTAACTGAACCATTACATACAATAACCGCTTTCATTCCTTCACCAAGTAAACCAATTCTAATATTTTGGATGGACCGGTTTAAATAACCGGTTGTATCACTAGTAAACAATCATAAAGTGCTTTTGTCAACAGCGTTAAGCCTTAATTGCTTTATAGCTTCCCCAACATCTGGCTTTCCATAAACGGCTGAACCTGCTACTATTACATTTGCTCCGGCCTTTGTTACCATACCGATAGTACTGACGTCAATTCCGCCATCCACTTCAATATCTATGTAAAGTTTTTGTTTATTTATCATACCTTTTAATTCTTCAATTTTTCTTGTGGATGAATTAATATAGGATTGCCCGCCAAATCCCGGATTTACTGTCATTATCAGCACCATGTCAAGGTCCTGCAAAACATATTCCAAAACAGACAAAGGCGTAGCAGGATTTAAAGCAACTCCCGCCTTTTTGCCGAAGCTTTTTATCAATTGAATTGTTCTGTTCAGGTGTAGGCTTGCTTCTGCGTGTACAGTAATTATATCTGCTCCGGCGTCAGCATACTTTTCAATATATTTGTCAGGGTCAGAAATCATTAAATGAACATCAAAGGGTTTATTTGTTGCCTTCCTCAGATGCTTAACAACGTCGGGACCTATTGTTATGTTAGGAACAAAATGGCCATCCATAACATCTATATGAATCAAATCAGCTCCATTTACATCAACCTTCTCTATTTCTTCACCAAGGCGGGAAAAATCGGCTGCTAAAATAGATGGTGCAATTTTTATCACTTTATCACTCTCCTGGAATCTGTCTTTTTTGACTTATATTGTGGTATATCTTTTAAGGCTTTATATAACTGTGAATATCTCTCAAACCTGTTTTTATCAATTGCGCCTTGCTCCAACGCTTCACGGATGGGACAGTCTGGTTCGGTGATGTGACTGCAAAAGGTAAACCTACAGGTATTAAGGTATTTTCTGAATTCAGGATAATAGTTCTGAAGCTCGCTATAAATCATATCTGTAATTTCATAGGAACTAAAACCTGGAGTGTCTGCAACATAACCTCCATATTTCAGTTCCATAATTTCAGCATGCCTTGTAGTATGCTTTCCCCGTTCAATCTTCTCACTGACACTGCCGGTTTCCATTACCCAGGAGTCCATGATATGATTCAGGATGGTAGACTTCCCCACTCCAGACTGACCTGCAAATACACTGATATGATCCTTAAGCTCTTCCTTCAGCTGTCTGTAACCTATATTCTTTACCGAACTCACATCTATGCAGTTATAGCCTGCCAATGTGTATGCATCTCTTATGAGTTTTGCATTTCCATCGTCAATATCAATTTTATTTATGCAGATAAGAACATCTAAATTCTTCATTTCTGCAGTTATCAGTAACTTGTCCAACAGCATAAAATCAGGGCTTGGTGCTTTAACAGCAACTACTATAACCAGTTGGTCAACATTGGCTATTGCAGGGCGTATTAATTCTGACGTACGCTTTTGTAGTTCATCAATATTGCCTAATTTCTCCTGTTCATCAAGCACACTGAAGCCTACACGATCCCCGGGGAGCGGTACAATGGAATCCTTTCTGAATACTCCCCTTGGCTTACATTCATATACGTCACTATTAACGTCGTCTTTTACGTAGTAAAAGCCTCCAATCCCTTTTAAAATTACTCCTGTTGGCAATAAGTTACCTCCTAATTAGCTGTATTATTGTTAACTTGATTGTTATCTTCTTTATTTTGGTTATCAACCTGTTCTGCAGGTGTTAATGGATTTGATGGTGCTGTAGTTTCAGTGCCATCACCAGCAGTATTTGTAGTAGGTGCAGTCTGCTGTGAGGTATCGGTAGCCGGTGCCTGTTCAGGTGTAAGCCAGATGGTTACAGACTCTCCTTCAGCAATTTCCGAATCAGCCTCTGGCAGTTGTTTATTAACAATGCCCTTAGTTACTCCCGGAGGTAATATATTTCCGAGCTGTAATTTATTTTCAGCCAATACTTTTTGTGCCTGAAGTTCAGTTTTCCCAACAAGATTAGGAACCTTTATTCTTTTGGTTTCCTTGCCCTTGCTTACGTAAATAACTACTTCTGTGCCTTCTTTGACTTCCTCTCCTGCGGCTGGTACAGTTCGTATTACATAATCAGCCGGAACCTCTTCATTGAATTCCTTTTCAATTTTTGATTTTAGATTATTGGCTTTCATTTCATTTTCTGCTTCCCTATACTCACGGTCTTTTACATCCGGTACTTTGGATGTTTTTGGGCCGCTGCTCACAGTGAGCTCCAGCGAGGTGAAATTACCGCTCTTGTAATCTGTTCCCGGGGGTATACTCTGTTCGATTATTATACCCTTTGCCACTGTTTCACTAACCTTCATGTTCGGGGTTATATTAAAGCCCTTTAGTTCCAGCTCAGCTTTAACAGCTTCATATTCTCTTCCTACATAGTTTTCCATTTGATAGGTAGGCGTTACAGTTCCCTTGGTAAATATGCTGTAAACCATAATAATGGCTAGAGCTATTACGAGTATGCTTGTGATGCCGGCGAGCCAGTACGCAACATTGCTCTTCTTCTTGGTCTTCTTGGCTTCACTGTTTTTATTGTTGTATTGATTATTTCTGGATTCATTAACAGACCCAGAGGAGTTAACGGGCTTCATACGGATTGTCTGTCCATTGATATTATCCTGTCCCACAAAGCCGCCCTGAGGCTGAACTAAAACTCTGTTTAAATCATTTATCATTGAGGTTGCAGTCTGATATCTGAGATTCTGTTCTTTTTGAATTGCCTTCATTATTATTTCATTTACGCCATATGGCAGGCTTGGAACAATTTTATGTGGCTCTACAGGCATCTCCTGTATATGTTTTAAAGCAACCGATACAGGAGTATCTCCATCGAAGGGGACTCTGCCTGTAACCATTTCATACAGGGCAATTCCAAGTGAATACAAGTCTGATTTTTCGTCTATGAATCCCCCTCTGGCCTGTTCGGGTGAAAAATAGTGTACCGAGCCAATTGTGCTGCCAACCATTGTTATAGTTGAGGAGGTAACTGCCCTTGCTATACCAAAATCTGTTACCTTTGCAATTCCTTCCTTGGTCAGCAAAATATTGTGGGGCTTTATATCCCTATGTACAATATTATTTTTGTGTGCATGTTCGATGGCAGAGCAAATTTGAATTGTAATTTTAACAGCATCCTGCCAGTTTATAGCTCCGTGTTTGTTTATAAATTCCTTTAAAGTCATACCATCAACGTATTCCATTACGATGTAATGTATATCCTCCTGATGACCTACATCGTAAATTGAAACAACATTGGGATGGGACAGACTTGCTACGGCTTGAGCCTCTACCTTAAAGCGTTTAACAAACTCTTCGTCATTAATGAATTCAGAACGTAATATTTTTATAGCGACAAATCTGTTTAAAAGCGTGCATTTAGCCTTATAAACCACAGCCATTCCTCCGCCGCCGATTTTCTCCAGTAACAGGTATCTATTTCCCAATACTTGACCTTCCATAACTCACCTCAATCTATATTTTTCCGACAATCACGGTAATATTATCTTCTCCACCCTTATTATTAGCATTTTGTATTAAAGTATCACATGCAACCTGTGGATCTTCATTGTTTTTAATTATATCCAGGATCTCTTCCTCTGTAAGCATATTAGTTAACCCATCTGTACAAAGGAGTATAATATCATCTTCTTTGATATCAATTTCATATGTATCAACCTGTAATTCCAGTTCATATCCAACTGCACGGGTAATAAGGTTTTTCTTTGGATGATTAACTGCCTCATCCTTGGTAATTGAACCATTTTTAACAAGCTCTTCAATGAAGGAATGGTCCCAAGTAACCTTTTCTATATGATGGCCTCTGATAATATATACTCGGCTGTCGCCAACATGACCGATATAAAGCTTTTTACTTTTAAGCACAGTTACAATCAGTGTTGTTCCCATACCCTGGGTGGCCTCATCCAGAAGTGAGTAGTTATATATTTCGTCGTTAACGCTTGTCACTATATCTTTGAGCACGTCTGAAATATTTTCAGTCTCCCAGTCTGCCTTAAGCAATAAATTGCATACTGAATCGACTGCCTGTTTACTTGCAACCTCCCCACATTTATGCCCACCCATTCCGTCGGCAATAACAAAACAGGTCGGTAAGCCGGGGTATCCAACCAAAACATTACAGTTATCTTCATTTAATTGTCTTTTAAGTCCTCTATCAGTTCTAATACCGTACTTCAAAACAATCACTCCTGAACCAAACACCGAAATATTCCAAAAGCCTAATTTCCATTACTGTCTAGCCTGTTTTTTCTAAGTTGACCACAGGCGGCATTAATATCACTGCCCAATTCTCTTCTAACAGTAGTTTCAATTCCTCTTGTTTCCATAATGTTTTTAAATTTTTCTATCTGATTTCTTGAGCTTTTTTTATATCCATTTCCCTGAACAGTGTTAACAGGAATAAGGTTTACATGACACAGCATTCCTTTTAACAAACCTGAAAGTTCTCTGGCATCCAGCTCTGAATCATTTTCACTAGCAATCATTGCATATTCAAATGTAATTCTTCTTTTTGTGCTCTCAGTATATATCTTACATGCTGAGATTAATTTGTCAATAGAATAGGCTTTGTTTACAGGCATCATGACCGAACGCTTATCATCCCTTGCACTGTGCAGTGATACTGACAAGGTTATCGGTATGTTTTCCTGTGCAAGCTGAAGAATTCTCGGGACTATTCCGCAGGTGGAAAGAGATATATTTCTAAGACCTATCATTAAACCGTCGGGATGGTTTACAAGTCTTAAAAACTTAACAACATTGTCGTAATTATCCAGCGGTTCCCCAATTCCCATAAGTACTATATGCCCAATTCTATTTCCGGAGTCCTCCTGCATGGACATAACCTGATCCAGCATTTCTCCCGCAGTTAAATTCCTTGAAAAATTGGCGCCGGTCGATGCGCAAAAGGTACAGCCCATTCTGCAGCCTGCCTGTGAGGAAATACAGGCTGTAAAACCATGCTTGTATTCCATAAGTACACTTTCAATTATATTCCCGTCATCGAGTTCAAACAAGTATTTTGCCGTAGAATCTATCTGGGATTGAAGCTTATTTACCTGTCTTATCCTGCTTATATTAACAACCTGACTTAAATCGTGTCTTAACTGCTTGGACAGGTTGGTCATGTCATCTATTGACTTAATTCCACTGTTTACCCATTTATATATCTGTTTAGCTCTAAATTTTTGCTGACCCATCTCGGTGAGCATTTGCTCAAGCTCCTCCAGACTCATATCCATTAAGTTTTTCATAGTAATTCCTTACTTTATTGTATTATTTGTATTTATATGTATTAATATTACTCCAAATTCTTATTATTGATTACCAAGCCTAACTATTTTACTTATAAAAAAGCCATCTGTCTGATTTTTATTTGGATAGAGTTGTATATATCCCTCCTGAGCTGTTTTTACCTTGAGAGTTTCAGTCAGCAGTTCTTTAAAACCGACAAGCTTGTATTCCCTGTTTATATCAAGAAAAGCCTTTACGTTTTCCAGGTTTTCTTCTGGTTGTATGGTACAGGTACTGTAAACAAGGTATCCTCCGGGCTTAACGTATTTAGAAGCATTTTCCAGTATCTGTCTCTGAAGCCCGACTATGGCCTTTTGCTCTGTAAGATTCCTCGAATACTTTATGTCGGGCTTCTTTCTGATTATGCCTAATCCAGTGCAAGGTGCATCTACCAGGACCCGTTCTGCCTTTCCAATAAGATTTTCATCGAGCTTAGCAGCGTCCAGTAATTCAGTTTTAATTATCTCTATCCCCAACCTGGCGGCAGTACTTTCTATAAGCTTCAGCTTATGAGGATGAATGTCGCGCGCAAGCACAGTGCCCTTGTTTTTCATAAGCTGAGCAAGATGTGTCGCTTTGCCGCCAGGAGCACTACACACATCAACTACCAGCTGGCCTTCTGCCGGCCCAAGCACCACTGACGACAACATTGAACTCTCATCCTGTACTGTAAAGTATCCTTTTTGAAAGGAATCAAGTTTGGTTATGGAGGAAGGATTATCCAGTATTACTGCCTCTTCCAGATATCTGCCCTCTCCTGCCTTACAGCCTTCTTCGTTAAGTGCTTCAATTAAAGCCTTACGGTTGGTTTTAAGAGTATTCACCCTTACACTAAAGTCCGGAACCTGATTATTGCTCTCTAAAAGGCTCTCAGTAAATTCTGCACCAAATAGCTTCAACCAACCGTCAACCAACTCTTTCGGGTGAGAATATACGATACTCAGATAAAGTGCAATATCACTTTTATCTGGATAAGGTATGCTTCCGCTGCTTCTTGCAATATTTCTTAAAACAGCATTGACAAATCGGCTTGAGGCCTGATGACCATACCTCTTCGCCAGGTCGACGCTAGTATTGCAGGCAGCTGATACAGGTATCTTATCGGTATGTAGCAGCTGATATATGCCCAACCTTAGAATATTCCTTATCCAGGGCGATAATTTTCTTAATTTCACACTGGAGAACTTGCCAATTATATAGTCAATCTCAATAAGCCACTTGACAGTTCCATACGCCAGCTCAGTAGCAAAAGCCCTGTCAATTTCCCTGAGTTCTCCACCTTCAAGATATTTGTTTACTGCTATATTTGAATAAGCCGAATTCTCGTTTACATCATATAGAATTTTTAAGGCAGTTTCTCTTGCTAAATCCAGTGCCATGTTTATGCCCATGCCCAACATTTCGCACAATAACTTCAAGAAAATACGTATTTTCTTGATAGAAATGGCATGGGCCCGGTACCTCCTCGATTATATAAATTTCTTTTAACACTTCTTCTGTTCTTATGTGAAGGTTAAACTGTTTTGCTATATTTGTGTACATTTGTTTGCCTACACTAACTTAATTTCTATTTCTCCTGTTTGTCTACTCTAACTTAATTTCTATTTCTCCGATTCCCAGCAAGCAGTAGTAGCCTGAGGAAGTTTGCGATGGCCACAAGGGCAGATGCCACATATGTTAAAGCGGCGGCACTGAGTACCTTCTTTGCAGCTTTTAATTCATTACCTATCAAAATATTATGTTTACCCAGACTCTCAATGGCTCTTCTACTGGCATTGAATTCTACTGGTAAAGTAATAAGGTAGAAAAGTATCGCCGCAGCAAAAAGCAATAATCCGATATTTATCAGTACAGACCAACTCATTACCAATCCAAGTATGGCCAGAGTAGGCCCGGCCTGGGAACCCAGATTGGCGACCGGCACCAGATAACTTCTCAAGGCTAACGGTCCATAGCTTACATTGTGCTGTATAGCATGTCCAGTTTCATGGGCCGCTACACCGACAGCCGCTACAGATATACTTGAATACGTTGAATCGGATAAACGTAGTTCCTTCTTTTTAGGATCGTAGTGATCGGTTAATTCCCCGGATACCCGGGAAACGCGAACATCATAAATTCCATTAACCTGAAGCAGATATCTTGCCACCTCTGCCCCAGTCATGTTTTTTGAGTTTCCAACTTCTCTATATTTATTGAAGGTTCCTTTCACACGGAACGACGCTATAATGGATATAATAACTGCTGGAACAACCAAAATAATGTAATATTGATCCATATAAAAAAATCCCATTGTAATCTGATCTCCTTCCGTCACATCACCGCAATACAATTAGCAAAGCAAAACTAATTTGTTAGCTGTTCCACTTTCTTTTCTATAGCCGAAATATCTACATCCGTGTTGATGCATGGACCATTTGGCTGCTTATTGGTAACTCCCATAACAGGGATTCCTTTAACATCCAGTATACCGCTCATAAGATCCCTTTCACACGCTACAGAAACTATAAGCTTGGGATTATTTTGCCTTATTATTTCCCTTGCAACTGTACCACCTGTGGCTATAAACATACTGATATTTCTTTTTTTTGAATAGTCCAATAGTTCACCAATTTTACACCTTCCACATCTCTTACATACTTCAGGATTGCTGGTTACCTTTAAACTGCATTCGCAATTCTGGAGACAGTGGGGCAAAAGAAGCATTATTTCTTCCGTCTTATATTTTATATTATCAGACTCTACAACAATATTATTCAACTCTATATAAAACAATCTTATACTCTTTTTAAAATTACTATTTGATTTTGTAAATAAAAGGGCCAGTGGCAGTATTACCTGCATACCGGCTCGAGTTATCCGCAGCATAAATCCTTTTGCTTTTTTATTCCTGTAGGTATAAATAATTGACATACTCATTACCGACAGCATCAACAGACTTACCCCAATCGCTGTAATAATAACTATTAATAGAGTATTATAAGCTCTTAATGAAGCATAGGCATAGACCACACTTAACACTATTAGCAGTGAAGTTAATACTGTAAGAATTATTATTGTTGTCCTTACAAAAATCTTAATGTTACTTTCCAAGGGTTTCACCTGCGTTTATCTCATGTCCTCTTATATAGTCACCAACACTCATCCTCTTTGAAGAGTCAAATTGTACTTCCTTAATCATAAGGTTTCCATCAGGACATTTTACCAGAATACCTTCATCATCCACTTTAAGTATTTTCCCGTTATCAATTTCGGTATCTGACTTTCCAGGCACCAACGAGGTTTTCCATACTCTCATTCTATTACCTAGAAGAAAGGTATAGGCTCCCGGCCATGGGTCTGTCCCTCTTACAAGATTGTGTATCTCAAGAGCGCTTTTGTTCCAATCTATATGACCCAGTTCCTTGTTCATCATAGGTGCGTAGGAGGATTGCGAGTCCTCCTGCGGGATTCTTTGAAGTGTACCGTTTATTAGTGCTGTTAATGTCTCCATCAAGACTTCTGCTCCAAGAACAGACATTTTGTCATGCAGCTCACCTACTGTCATATCTGACCCTATTTCAAGTTCTTTTTTAAGGAGCATATCACCGGTATCAACTCCAACATCAGTATACATAGTAGTTATTCCGGTTTTTTTCTCACCTTTTATTACAGCCCAGTTTATAGGTGCAGCTCCTCTGTACGCCGGTAAAAGTGAGCCGTGAACATTTATACATCCATATACCGGTACTTCAAGAAGCTCCTTGGTAAGTATTTTTCCATAGGCAGCAGTTATTAAGAGGTCTGGTTTAAATGCTCTTATCTGATCTATAAACTCGGGGGTTTTTATTTTTTCAGGCTGTAAAACCTTAATTTGATGTTTCAATGCAAATTCCTTAACAGGAGGTGCTGTCATTTTATTACCCCTGCCTTTTGGCTTATCTGGCTGCGTGATGACAGCTACTACCTCATATCCTTCTTTAACCAACATTTCAAGACTTGGTACAGCAAAATCGGGAGTACCCATAAACACTATTCTCAAAGTAAGACCTCCCTATCCCTGCATTTCTTCAATTTCTTTAGCGGTATACATTCTATGGGCCTTGTCCTTGTACAGTATCCCGTCAAGATGGTCCAGTTCATGGCAGATTGCCCTTGCAAAAAGTTCTTCTGCTTCAATTATCACTATTTCACCATTCCTGTCGGTATATTTCGCTTTAACATGCATAGGACGTACTACTTCCCCTGAAGTTCCAGGAACACTAAGGCAACCCTCCATACCATCCTGTTCTCCGCTCTGTTCAAGTATTACGGGATTTATCATCTCGAATAGGCCGTTCCCAACATCAATAACTACTATTCTCTTGAGAATCCCAACCTGAGGAGCTGCCAACCCCACTCCATCAGCCTTGTACATGGTATCTGCCATATCATCCAGTAGTGTAAGGATTTTTTTATCTATTGCTTCGACAGGACGGCTCATTTTCCTAAGAACCTCATCGCCGTCTTTTCTGATTTCTCTGTATGCCATGATAACCTCCACCATTCTTTTATACTAAATACTATTACATAATATGTTTTATTTATTTCCGTTTTGATAATTATAGCATATTATAAGGGTTTATATCTATGCTCATAGAAATATCCTCATCCTTTATTCTTCTCCAGGAAGCATCTGACATAAAAGTTAACCTATCTATCAGAGCCTCAAGTTCTTTTGCCTTTATTACAATTCTCCAGCGGTATTTTCCTGCAATTTTCGGAATTGGACATCTTGACGGTCCTAATATTACTAAATCCTCAGGCATATCAGAACTCTGGTTTTCCTCAGAAAGTTCAGGCTTAGTATCCCTGGCAACCTCAAATACCCTTCTGTCTTTTCTCCCGCTGAAAGTTACAACCGCTATGTTATTAAAGGGCGGATATCCCAAACGTTCTCTGATTAAGATTTCCTGCTTGTAAAAGCTAATATAATCCTGCCTACAGGCAGCCAAAATACTGTATTCTTCAGTATTATAGGTCTGAACAATTACTCTTCCTGCTTTTTCTCCTCTTCCTGCTCTGCCTGCAACCTGGGTTAGCAGTTGAAAAGTTCTTTCGTTTGCCCTGAAGTCTCCGGTATTAAGCATACTATCGGCAGCCAATACACCAACCAGCGTTACATTTGGAAAATCATGGCCTTTTGCAATCATCTGGGTTCCAACCATGATATTTATGTTTTCGCTTTTAAACTTGTTAAGTATCTCTTCATGGGCATTTTTATAACCAATTGTATCTATATCCATTCGTATAACCGAACTATGAGGCAGTTTTGTCTTTATTTCCTCCTCGATTCTCTGAGTTCCAACACCGAAATGTCTTATATGCTTGCTTTCACATGAAGGGCAGCTGGACGGATTTTTTACTGTAAAGCCACAATAATGACAAATCAGTCTTTCCGTTTTTGTGTGATAGGTCAGAGCAATATTGCATTCCGGACATTTCATAGTATAACCACAGTTACGGCATATTACAAAGGTTGAAAAGCCTCTTCTGTTAAGAAACAATATACTTTGTTGATCATTCTCAATATTCTTTTTCAGTTCCTCCTGAAGGCGATTACTGAATGGAGTCTTATTCCCGTTTTCAAGTTCCACCCGCATATCAACCATTTCAACGTGCGGAAGTTCTGCAGTGTTGGGTCTGTTTTTCATTTCTACAAGCTCGATATCTCCATGAAGCGCCCTATAATAGGTTTCTACAGACGGTGTAGCAGACCCGTAAACAAGAAGAGCCTTATTTATCTCACATCTTTTCCTTGCGACCTCCTTGGCATTGTATCTTGGCATGGATTCCGACTTATAGGACCCCTCGTGCTCTTCGTCTATTACTATGAGTCCCAGATCGGTCATTGGAGCGAAAACCGCCGAACGAGCCCCGACGACAACATCAACCCTACCTTCACTTATTAATTTCCACTGATCAAATCTTTCTCCCAGAGAAAGCCTGCTGTGCATTACAGCAACTCGCTTTCCGAACCTGGATACAAATCTTTCCACCATCTGAGGAGTAAGAGAAATTTCCGGAACAAGAAGAATTGCCCTTTTGCCAAGGTCGAAGCAATGTGAAATCAGCTGAAGATATACCTCTGTTTTTCCGCTCCCTGTTATTCCATGAATAAGGCTTTCCTTGAACATTCTTATGTCCAGATGACCAACCAGCTTTTTTAAAGCTTCTGCTTGCTCATTTGTCGGAGTAAGGTGTTCTGTCTTTTCAAAATGCTTGTCCTTTATAGGGTTCCTCAGAAGTTCAATATTTTTATAGGAAATATAGCCATATTTACTCAGAGTATCAAGCACAGAAGCGGTCACACCTGCAAACCGCTGTATATCCGCAACTGAAACCAACTCGTTATCCAATAATATCTCGAGAACTCTAATATGCTGAATCCTTTTAACAGCATTATTTTCAAGTTCCTCGATCACTTCTTCACGGGGTCTTGCCAGAGTTACACCTTTAATTGACTTTGCATTGACCTTCTGCTGGTAACATTCTTCCATGGTAACAGCACCGCACTCACACAATTGGCGTATTACGCTGCTAAAACCTTTTATATTACACATGCTCCTGAGTTCATTATATTCACACTCTCCACCCAAACAATTTAAATTGTCAACTAACTTGTTTAAGTCCTGCTTCCTGAACTTTTTTCTCTCCCCACCAGTTAGTTTAACCGTTTTTACAGCCTTAACATTTATCCCGGGAGGAAGCATGCATTTAATTATATCGGAGTATGTACATATGTACTGCTTTTTCATCCACTCCAGAAGTTTTATATTGTCTTCCTTTAGTAAGGAGAATGGCTCAATTACCTGCTTTATTGCCTTATATTCAAAATTCTTACCGGAAGTCTTGAGGGTGTCTGCTTCAAAAGACCCTATATCAAGCACAAAACCTTCCTTAACCATGCTTCCGCCGCCGAAGGGTACAAGGACTCTGCATCCGATGCAGACCTTTTCTTCCAAGCTTTTAGGAACTAAATATGTATATTTTTTATCGTACGCTCTTGTGGTATTGATTAATGCTACAGAAGCTGTTATTAAAGACATTTTTACACTCCGGAAAATATTTGTTCTTGCTTATTATAGTTGTTCTTTATTCCGAGTTTTATTATATCAATTTGTAATATACTTATCAAATAACAAGGCTTGGTTAATTATAACTCTCCATTAAATAACTCAATTAATTAACAATATATAATACATTATATATATTCGAAAAAAATCAACTTCTTTAGCACCTTCACCATAAAGGTACTGCAGATACCTGTACAACACCCATACAGAATTCCGGAAACCATGAGCACCGGCAGATGTGATATCACCGATATATCACTAATTATAAAGGAGGCTATCAGTAACTGACCTATAATATGTGAGATTGAACCCGCTATACTGATTCCTACAAAACTGAAAAGCCTTCCTGTAAATCTAAGCATAAACCACATAATTATTGCACTTAATACCCCTCCGAAAAAACTGAACATAAACAACTCCTGACCACTTATTAACAGCGATATTATAATACATCTGATCATTACAATCAGTATCGTATCGTAAAAACTGAAGAAAACAAGACTGACCAAGGTAATGATATTTGCAAGACCAATCTTAATCCCCAGAACGCTTACTGATATCGGTAGTCGGTTTTCTACAACAGCAAGAACAACAGCCTGGGCTGTCAAAAGGGATAGAAATACAACTTTCTTAATGTCGGCATTTCTTTTTAAATACATTTTGTTCACCACACCATCCGAAGTAACTACTATTTCATACTATTATTACCTCTTACTATCTTTATCAGTGTTCTGTTTGGAAGACAGACGGCTATTTGTCCGGGTTTGCTCAACCACCCAGATTTAATGCATAATCTGTCAGGACAGTCTCCTGACATGAAGCAAATTTTTTTCTGATCAGCAATAATGAGTTCATTATATCGCCCTGGTATTCTTATAACCTCTCTGTCCTTTAGACTTGAAAGGTTAATTTCGTGGATAATTTTATCATCCTTTTTTATTATGGCGTAAACATCTTCTTTTTCCGTTATTTTTGAATTATCCCAGCTTGAAAGACTTTCAGTATTATTTCCGTTATTACTTATTACTGTCAATGAAACTCCAAACACTATTAACAGTACCAGAATTACATCACCTTTTTTCAGCATAGGAACAACCACCGCTTTCATCCATATACGTATTTAGATTTGGCAGCACCCGATTGCTTTATTTGCTAATACAAATTGAACGAAATATGCATTCAAATATCAAGTCGCTACATTGTGAATTTTTCCCTCCAATTGTCACTTTTATAACTTCATAAAATATATTCATTATGTCATCAGATATTGTAACTACAGGTGCAGGTGACGCAGGATTTGATACTGTTCTATACTTGCAGCAGAAAAAAGAAAACAGAAGCTATTGATATTAAGACAGATTATAATAAAGCCATATTGGAAAATCATAACTAAACAGACCTCAGTAAATAATATACTAAGGTCTGTTTTATGTATAAACTACTATAACTTTTGCTATATCTTCAAAGTTTGTTTATTCTTGTGTATTACTTGAATCAGCTGAATCAATCTCGTCTTCCTTATTATGAATCTCTTCGGAAATCTCCATTTTTGAAACTGATACTTCGTAAGCAGTTTTAGAAATTGTTTCACCGTTTTCAAGCTTTTTTTGATATTCTCTTGACTGAATTCTTCCCCAAATCTTTATGTTATCACCTATTGTAAGATTCTGAGAATATCTGGCATTTCTGCCCCAGGCTATGCATGGTATGTAATCTGATTTGTTATAGGGCCTATTTACTGCTACAAGAATATCAGTAATTTCTCTTCCGAATGGTGTCATCCTGTATATCGGGTTTTTACAAATATATCCGTTTAAATAAATTTGGTTCGGATTTTTTATTCTCTTTTCTTCATCAGTAAAGATTAATTCTCTGGCAAATACAGTCAGAACGAGCTTATTAGAATCACTTTTGTAACTGTTATAGGATCTGAACTGACCCTCTATTTCCAAGGAAACACCTAATTGCAGTTTACTTTTAGGCACAAGACGTTCTGAAAATGTAACAGATATTTTATCGCTGCTGTCGCTTAATCTAGGAACATCCAAGTAAAATGAATAAAAACCCTCTCCATAGACCTCGTGGCTATATTCAACCTCTGAAACAACTTTTCCTGAAATGGTCACTACGTTGTTTTCTATTACATTCCCGACCATTTTCCCCCCACTCCTCTCTTTTGCTGTTGTGTCTCTCTTTTGATTTATCTAATGTAATATTTATTCTATATGTACACAATTTAGAATATTTTTCCAACTTATTTTTTATCTGAGCTTTATATATTGAGAGAACTAGCTTAATTACATCTCAAGCCTGTTTCTTTATAATGCATCGGTTTAAGAACGTCTACGGTTCTTGAAATCTTTCGACTGGAAAATAATAATCACTTCTTTAGCCTTTTACGAGGCATAGGTGTCAATAAAACACCTTGGTTGTGTACCCATCCGAAAACTAAAGTACTCTCCGCTAGTATTTTAATGCTGACATATGTTGTCTCATAATATTAAATTTATTGAAATTCCGCTGTATAGTCCAGTCTGCTGCATTTAAGAATGAAGGAACTGCATCTATGCCAAATTAATACAATCTTTTAATATTATATTACATAATCATAAAAATGAAAATCTTTTATTCTACAAAAAATACTGCTATTTTATATTGCTATATAACAAAAACAGCTTTCTTGACACTTTTAATTAATAAATATGTCATCGAAAACTGTCTTATGTGATTATGTTAATATGTTTTGCTAGTCCTTCATTATTTATAAAGAGTCATTTGCTTAAAGGCTGCCTCAATATTCTCAAATGATGTTCCAGGCATTATTCCATTGCCCATAGCGAGGAGCAAACCGCCCTCAGGTTTATAGAAGGTATCGATCAACTCTTGTACTCCCTTTTGTACTTCTTCAACAGTGCCCTCAGGTAGCAGATGCTGTACATCAACCCCGGCCAGGAAGGAAATACGGTTACCAAAGGCTTTGGCTGTCTCAAGTTGGTCCATACAGCCCTTTTGAACAGGATGGAAAACATCTAGACCAGCCTCAATAAGATATTCCATAAGCTTGGTGTTATCTCCGCAGGAATGAAGGAATACGTGCATCCCTTGACTATGAGTATGTGCTATGAAATCCTTATAAAGCGGCAGGTATAATTCTTCAAATATTGACGGTGACATCATTGGACCCGTCTGATGACCCAAATCGTCCGAAGTGAAAATCCCATCAAAGCCTAGAGCTTTGTATCTATTAACAATTACCTTTGAAAATTCCAGTACTTTATTACCTATAATTTTTAGTTCATCCATATTGTCATAGTAGTCCATCATAAGGTTTTCCATGCCTCGAATAGTCCAAAAACGCTCGTGGAACAACCTCCACCAGCAACCTAGCTTGTAACGTCCACTAGCCGAGGAGAGAGATTTTTCTACTTCATCAAAAATTCCAGGTTCATTAGGATCAGGAAAGTCCTTCAGAAACTTGTCCAGATCTGACCAATCTGGAAGCAATACAGCTGAATTACTAATGCTATGCTTTTCCGCACTATCATAATTATCCTTATAGCCTAACCTATAAGATTTATTCTCATTTGAGGATACTTCATAGCCGGGTTCATTATACCATGCAGTAAAAATATCATCTGGGTAATGTTCAGCCATAGCTTTTAGTTTCGGACCTAATTTTCTTTCCAGTCCATTACCCCACCATTTATAAAATACTACAGGTATTTTTGACGACCCCTTACGTTCAATGGCATTAATAACTTCTTCCCTAGTTAACGGTTTACGTACCATCTTAAATTACGCCCCCTTCAATATTTAATTCATTTTAATATAGATATTTTTATCGTTAAACATCTACATACAATAATATTTGATTCTTAGAAACTATTCAATTATATAAATAAATAGTTACTTCACTATATTACTCAAAGTTGTTATAATTAAAATGGAGGAGAGCATATTATTATGAGGCTTATAAAACTAGATGACATTTTCCCAAAGGTTATATCGTGTAATCATACTAACGAGTCTAATTGTCCTCCATACGGTACCTTATATGAAGAACGCAAGGTTAAGTGGTATGAGTTGGAACTGATTCTATGGGGTGAAGGGTACATCATTACAGAAGGTGCGAAGTTAGCTGTAAAAAAAGGGGACTTGCTGTTTCGGAGGCCCGGTATGAAGGTACAGGGGATACCGCCCTACTATTGCTATTTAATAGTATTTGACTTTGTATATTCATCAGAAAAGGAAAGTGAATATGCTGAGCCCGATTGTTTAAATGACATAAATGGTACATTTAGTACATTAACGTGTCCTACAGAGTATGATTTACCTTATATAATAAATTTTCCACAAGACTCAATGCTTGAGGATATTTTTCGAAATTTGTACCAGTACTACTTATATGATAGTTTGAAAAGTCAATTCTATCTAAGAACATTTCTGATGCAGATTCTCATGCATACTTATTCAGAGTGGACAAAGTCTAGGGTACTGCAATGCCCCAGTCGATCTTTACTCACCAACTACCCCAAGGTTATGGATGTAAAGAAATATATTGACAATAACCTTCAAAAAAGCATCAGCTTGCAGGAATTGTCAGAAGTTGCTGAGTTAAGCCCAAACTTCTTATGCAATATATTTAAACGAATATTGGGAGTTAATGTTACTGATTATGTAAATAATTGTAAAATCAACCGTGCAAAGAAAAGCCTGATTGACACAAATAAAAGTATTAAAGAGATAGCTGTTGATTTAGGCTTTGAGAATGATACTTATTTTTATACTTTATTTAAGAAGAAAGAAAACATCAGTCCGCTACAATACAGAGAACGCCATCGTCAAATACTGAACCGGGGTTACCTGCCTTAGTTTGGTTTGTATTTTACTTTATTTAGTCAGGATGATATCCTTTCATAATGTATATATCATTCTTTGTATCATACTTCGTAGTGTATCTGAGCATTGAGTAAAAACCTAGGAACGTGTAGTCCTTATCTATATTTTTATTAAGGAGTCTAAATTTAACAGTATGAGGGTGAATACCTCCAATTTGCATCAGGAATATTCTAAAATCCATAGACCACATTAAAATCCAGATCGCATATTTTATTTAATTTCATATCGATTAAGATTGATTTCCATCCTCATTACTTACGGCAGCATATCTATTTCTAGAATCAGTAACCCTATCCCAACCAATTGCACTAAGGTAGTTACCGGTTTTATCAACTGGACGTCAACATTTCCGTGTTCTTTCTATATATTGATCACCTTCTATACTTTCCTTTTCATCTCTGGAACCACATGCCCACGCAATTCCATTATAGAATCTGTTAGCTTCATACGTCTGAGGCTCAACGATAATTTTGCCTTCATCTGAAATAAAACCTTTACCATCTTCAATTTTCTTACATATATATAATTTCTCGCAAAACAAAGAAAGCCTCAAGCTGTTACGCTCAAGACTTTCATATAAATCTGGCAGAGACTTACTTTCCCGGGCCGTTTCCAGCCAAGTATTATCAGCACTGAGATGC